>CAWUXN010000092.1:0-2905 GCA_963926415.1 uncultured Loktanella sp. | reverse complement strand
ATGTCATTGTATTTGATCTTTGCGGCCAGTCCGCCTCCATTGTCGCTGGGACCAATGGCGCAATAATGCTGCCCCCCCCCAAGGTATTTTTTACGATAAAAATGAAGGGCCTTGGCCCTTTTTTTTATTTTGTGGCGGAAGGGTAAGTTGGTAGGCCCGGCAGGATTTGAACCCGCAACCAAAGCGTTATGAGCGCTCTGCTCTAACCGTTGAGCTACAGGCCCGCCTTTTGCACGCATAGCGAATGGGTGGGCGGCGTCAAGTCAGTTGGTAGGGCTCGCACCAAGAACCTGCGAGAGTAGTGCGATCATTTCACGCTCTTTCGCCGAAATCACGTCGGGGTCGCCATCAAGGTCGGCCATGGAGATGATGTCGTCATAGGTCGGTGGGGCAGTATTGAACGCGGCACCCTCTGGCAGTTCGATCCAAGGGCCGTCGTCCAGCGGGGAGAAATCCATCGGGACGATTTCTGCCATGGCCGGGGATGCAATAAGTGCGAGGACGGGAATCTTGCGTTTTATCATGTTATGATTCTAACCACGGCGCGGCGAAAAGGTTGCATCACATCGGCGGAATTTCGCGCAAGTTACAAGCCTGCTGCGGCGTTGCACCAAACCTCAGCTTGGGGTATCGCGCGGGGGTCAGGTACTGGGCAGACGCGGGGATTGCAAAATGACGACAGACGGATTGACCTATGCCGCAGCCGGTGTGGATATCGATGCAGGTAACGCGCTGGTGGAACGGATAAAGCCTGCGGCCAAGCGAACGCAACGCAGTGGCACGATGGCTGGCCTTGGCGGTTTTGGCGCGCTGTTCGATCTGAAAGCAGCTGGTTATGTCGACCCGATTCTTGTGGCTGCCACGGATGGTGTAGGCACAAAACTGCGGATTGCGATCGACACGGGCAATGTGGACACGATCGGGATCGATCTAGTCGCCATGTGCGTCAACGATTTGGTCTGCCAAGGTGCAGAGCCGCTGTTTTTTCTGGATTATTTTGCGACAGGCAAGCTGGATCTGAAGGCTGCGACACGGATCATCGAAGGCATCGCCGCGGGCTGTGAGCAGTCCGGTTGTGCGCTGATCGGCGGCGAGACGGCCGAGATGCCAGGCATGTATCATGGCGGCGATTTCGATCTGGCGGGTTTTGCCGTTGGCGCAATGGAGCGCGGTGCGGATCTGCCCTCGGGGGTTGCAGCGGGTGATGTGCTGCTGGGCCTTGCCAGCGACGGTGTGCATTCCAATGGCTACAGCCTTGTGCGCCGGATTGTAGAGGCTTCGGGCCTTGGCTGGGACGACGCAGCGCCATTTGCCGATGCGACCCTTGGCACGGCCTTGCTGACGCCGACTCGACTTTATGTGAAACCTGCGCTGGCTGCGGTGCGTGCCGGCGGTGTGCATGCGCTGGCCCATATCACCGGTGGCGGGTTGACGGAAAACCTGCCGCGGGTGCTGCCGGATGATCTGGGAGGCGAGATTGATTTGACCTCTTGGACCCTGCCGCCGGTGTTTGGCTGGATGGGGCAGGTGGGCAATATCGCCACGTCCGAGATGCTGAAAACCTTTAACGCGGGCATCGGGATGGTGCTGGTTGTGTCTGCTGACCGGGCTGACGCGCTGACTGCGCTGCTAAGTGAAGCAGGCGAGACGGTGCACCGTCTGGGTCACGTCGCGCAGGGCGCTGGTGTGCGTTATACTGGCAATCTGAAGTGACACGGGTCGGTATTCTGATCTCTGGCGGCGGGTCCAACATGGTCGCGCTCGCGAAGGATATGACGGGCAACCATCGGGGCCGCGCGAAACTGGTGATTGCGAATGATCCGGGCGCGGGCGGGTTGCTGAAGGCGAACGCGCTGCGCATCCCGACCGCCGTTGTCGACCACCGCGATTTCCCAAAGGATCGCGAGGGGTTCGAGGCCGAACTTCAAGTAATACTGGAAGAGGCGCAGATCGAGATGATCGCGCTTGCGGGCTTTATGCGGATACTGACGCCCAGCTTTACGGCGAAATGGGCGGGCCGGATGCTGAACATTCACCCGTCGCTTTTGCCCAATTACAAGGGCCTTCACACGCACGAACGAGCCCTTGCTGCGGGTGATGCGCAGCATGGTTGCAGTGTCCACGAAGTGACCGCCGATCTGGACGATGGCCCGATCCTGGGGCAGGCGCGGATGGACATCCTGCCGGGCGATACACCGCAGACGATGGCAGAGCGATTGTTGCCGCTAGAGCACAAGCTTTACCCTTTGGTGTTGCGCCGTTATCTGGCCGGCGACCGCACTCCGGTCATGCTGGAAGGCTAGGGTTTTCAAGGCGGCCTTGAACGGTTATCAGGGGGGGCCGCGCCGCTGCGGCCCTGAATGACAAGGCTTTCATGCAGACCATTACCACGACCGAGGCGCTGGCCACATTTTGCGCCGCAGCCGCCAAACGCCCCTATGTCACCGTTGATACCGAGTTTCTGCGCGAGCGGACCTATTACGCCAAACTGTGTTTGGTGCAATTGGCCTGGCAGGACGAGGGCGGCCATGACGAAGTGCTTCTTGATCCGCTGGCCGAGGGGCTGTCGCTGGAGCCACTGTACGATCTGTTCCGCGACGAAGGTGTGGTCAAAGTGTTTCACGCCGCCCGGCAAGACCTTGAAATATTTTGGGTTGATGCGCAGCTGATCCCCAGCCCGCTGTTTGACACGCAGGTTGCGGCGATGGTCTGCGGCTTTGGCGATCAGGCCGGATACGAGACGCTGGTGCGCAAGATTTGCAAGGCGGGGGTCGATAAATCGAGCCGCTTTACCGACTGGTCACGCCGTCCGCTGACGGATGCGCAAAAGACCTATGCCGTGGGCGATGTTACCTATCTGCGTGATGTCTACGAATATCTATCGGACCGGCTGCGCAGCTCCGGG
>CAWUXN010000091.1:0-12022 GCA_963926415.1 uncultured Loktanella sp. | reverse complement strand
GGCTCGTGACCCGCTTTGGCCGCGCCACGCTCAAGCGCCCCGCCGATCTGGCCAGGCAGGAGGGACTGGCCGAGACGGTGTAAGTCAGTCTGGTCGAGGTCTGCGAAGTAGATGCGCCGCCAGGCGCCGATCCCATCCTGTAGCGGCTTCTGACCACCCGTGGCGTCGAAGATGCGGCGATGGCCTGGCGCATGGTTGGCTGCTACCGGCAGCGCTGGCATATCGAGCAATTCTTCCGCACTCTGAAACAGCAGGGCCTGCAACTGGAAGACAGCCAGTTGGAAAACGCCGGGCGGTTGATCAAGCTGACCGCGATTGCCGCCCGTGCCGCTTGCACCATCATGCAACTCGTCCAGGCGCGCGATGGCAGGTCTGGGCAGGACGCCAGGATCACCTTCTCGCCCCCCGAAATCGAAATCTTTCACGCAATCCTGCCCGCACTCGAGGGTAAGACCGCGCTCCAGAAGAACCCTCATCCGCCTGAAACATTTGCCTGGGCCGTGTGGATCATCGCCAAGCTCGGCGGATGGGACGGCTATCCAAAATCCAAACCGCCCGGCCCGACAACCTTCCGCCACGGTCTCCAATACTTCAAATCCCTCGCCCACGGATGGAGGCTCAGAAATGTGTGAATCGCCTAGCTTAGTTTAGGGGGGGAAGCGTGAATCAAGTTTTAATTATCAAGCGGTAAAGGCGAATTCTTTGCGGAATAGGCCAGTTTTGTCGGTTTACCTTTCGTCATTTACTACCATACGACGTGCGCCAAGGTGTAAAATCTTTTGCGCCTGCACCAGATGTGGTTGGTCCAGCATCTGACCATCCAGCTGTGCGACGCCGCTTTGCGCCATTGCATCGACGACGCGCCGCGCGTGATCAATCTGTGCGACGCTTGGCGTAAATGCTGCGTTAATGATCGGCACCTGCGCGGGGTGAATCGCCAGCTTGCCGTCAAATCCTTCGGCAAAGGCAGCAGTTGCTTCCCGCTCTAGCCCGGTCGCATCTCCTAGCGCTGTAAAGGGGCCATCGACAGCAGCAACGCTTGCATCCTTTGCAGCCAGAAACGCCAAGGTCCGGGCCATCGCAAAGGGCGCACGCCAAGTGCCGTCATCGTCGCGGTTCGACAACGCGCCAAGGTCGGCGGCCAGATCTTCGGCCCCCCAGGCCATGCCACCAAGCGCAGGGTGCGACCAGTCGCTGTGCATCAGTCGCCGTACGGCGCGCACGGTTTCCGTCGCGATGATCAGGATGGGCGCACGCGATCCGGCCTTCGCAATCAGCGCGGCGGTGGCGGCGATATCATTCAGGCTTTCGCACTTGGGCAGCACATAGCCGTCAGGCTGACCGGGGGCGGTGGCGGCGATATCCTCTGCTGCGCGGCCAGTTGACAGCGCGTTGATCCGCACAAACCGGGCCATGCTGGCGGGTGCTTTGAGCCAGTCGGCCGACAGCTGCCGCGCGGCGTCCTTGGACTCTGGCGCGACGGAATCTTCCAGATCCAGAATGATGGCATCGGCCCCGGTGCCGTGGGCCTTTTCCTGTTTGCGTGCGCTGTCGCCGGGAACGAACAGATAGGACCGGTGGGTGAACATCATGCTGGTCGCCCCTTCATCAAGGCCGCTCGATCGCAGATCGCGCAAAGCGTATTGTCTTGATTAAAGCAGCGATGGCGGAACGTGACGATTCCTTGACCGGGCCGGGACGCGCTGGGCCGCAGGGCCACGACTTCTGTCGTGACGTGAATCGTGTCCCCCTCGAACAAGGGGGCAGGAAAATTCACGTCTGTCATTCCCAGGTTGGCCACCGTCGTGCCAAGCGTGGTGTCATTGACCGTCATGCCCACAAGACATCCCAGCGTGAACAGCGAATTCACGATGGGCCGCCCGAACTCGCTCTGCGCGGCCGCATGAGCATCAATATGAAGCGGCTGCGGGTTCATCGTCAGAAGCGAAAACCAGCGGTTATCAGTTTCGGTGATGGTGCGGGTCCAGGGGTGGTCAAAGGCCATGCCCACCGTAAAATCGTCGAACCATAAGCCTGCCATTCTAGCATCCTCCCCAAGATATGCGGCCATATTGCCTGCAGGCTGCGCGATGCGCCAGCGCTGCGATTACAAAGCTGTGGTGGGTGGTATGTCCAGGGGCTGCAACTTTGGCGCATCGGGGGTGCGCACAAGCGACATCGCGGCCTGCGCCAGAAAATCACCGGCGGCAGCCGCGCGGACCCCTGCTATCATTGCTGTGCCGTAGGACTGTTCGATCAGCGGGGCGATTGTCATAATTCGTTTGCGACCGTGGGCAATGAGCGACCGCACCCCCAACGCCACGAATGCATCGTTGTCAAAGTCGAACTAAGCGTGCCGATCGGACCAGTCGCGGCGTCCGTGGGTGGCAAAGGGAAATTTACGATCCAGCAGGTATTTTACGCGGGGATACTGCCCCTGGGCTTGGTTGAAAATCACCACATCGGCAGAGCCGGATTCGACGATGTAGCGGATCGGCTTCATCGGGTTATCGTCCGCGAAATAGGGCTTGCTTATCAGGTGAAAGGGCATGTTGCGCAATCCGCCAACCATAGATGAAATCAGCTTGGCCGTATGGTTTATTACGTCGTGTTCCGTCGACATTACCAGCGAGATGACGTTCATGCGCCCAGTGCGCAAACGCACCCTGGCGCGGTTGGGAATATAGCCAATTTCGTCCGCCACGGTGCGTACGCGGGCGCGGGTATCCAGGCTTATATCCCTGCCCCGGACAGGACGCGCGACACCGTTGCGACGGCCAGGCCAGTAAGGGTGGCAATCGTCTTCAGCGTCGGTTTGCGCGTTTCGCCGCCTGCCGGATAATACAACGTGAACTCCCTCTACCTGACGGCAAATGATCTGTGTTCGTCGCCCTATTTTCCCGCGATTCTGTCTACAAAGCCTAATTTTGAAACAACTTAAAAAACGGTTTTGTTTTCGCAAACAGCTTCAGAATAGCGTTTCTGTAACGACTTAGATCAGGAAGATTGGAATCGTAAAACTGAGCACTCGATTACTTTCGGGGACGGCAATCTGCGCGGCGACAACGAGTTAATCGGCGCGTTGACGTGGTATGATGTCAGCATTAATGATCACGACCGGTATTTGGTGAACTACGACCACCTGAACCGCGGCATTGAGAATTCACTGCGCGACACCCAACCCCATGTGAACTGGTGGCCTTCCACCCCGTCCACAGGACCGCTGTCCTTCGGTGACGCGCGGCATGATGACAGCAGCGGGGACATGCACTTCTGGTCCGTCTGGCACGAAGGGTGCGATTTCGACCACTACCGCTATGTTGCCCCGCGCTTCTGTTTGGAACTTGGCTTTCAAAGCTATCCGTCCATGAACGTGATCCGCCAATTTGCGGACACGGCAGATTTCAATATCGCCGCCCCAGTGATGGAAAGCCATCAGAAGAACGATGGCGGCAACGCCCGCATTGCCGAGACAATGTTCCGCTATTTCCGCTTTCCGGTGGATTTTGAAAACTTTGTCTACGTCTCTCAGGTGCAGCAGGCGCTGGCGATCAAGACCGCCGTGACTCAGTGGCGGGGCCTTGAGCCGCATTGCATGAGCACGTTGATCTGGCAGTTGAACGATACTTGGCCGGTGTGTTCCTGGGCCTCGCTCGACTATGGTGGCGGCTGGAAAGTGCATCATCATCTGGCGCAGGACTTCTATGCGCCGGTCAAGGTCATGCCTGACGGTGATGATCTGGCGCTGCGGGCCGTCAATGACCGGCGCGAACCGGTCAGCGTCGATCTCACCGCCTATGCCTGCGCGATTAACGGCCCTGCCCGCAAATTGGGGCGGGGCGGTCAGGTGGTGGGCTACGCCGCGACAGAGCTGCTGCTTGTCCCATTGGCCGATCTGCATCCGCAAGAGATTCTCAGCTATGGCTGGACCGCCAGTGATGGCAGTACCGGCGGTGATATTTTTGCCCCGCACACCTACAAATCCTACGACCTTTTGCCGCCGCATATGACGTGTCATACAGCCCGCGATGGTGCCGCTGACGTCCTGCAGATCTTTGCGCTAGCCAGGGCCTTTTATGTCACGGCAGAGGCGTTCGTGCCGGGCCGGTTCGACCGCAACGCGCTCCACCTCGGGCCTGGACATACGGCCACACTTACGTTTACCCCGTCCGATCCCGGGGCGACACCAATCTTTACGCTGCGCGAGCTGCACAGCGCCACATATATTTCCGGAGGAAATGCGATGACAGACTTTTCCTATCAACTCTACAGCTCGCGTGACTTTGGGCCGCTGACCGAAACTCTGGGGATGTTGGCCGCGCTGGGCTATGCTCATGTCGAAGGGTACGGTCCAGTCTACGAGGATCTGGACGCCACAAAACAGGCGTTGGACGAAACCGGCCTGACAATGCCGTCGGGTCATTTTGCCATGGACATGGTCGCTGGCGACCCCGCCAAGGTGATCGAAATCGCAAAGGCACTGGACCTGCGCAAAATCGTAGTGCCATTTCTGATGCTGACTGACCGCCCAACCGATGCGGCAGGATGGTCCAGCTTTGGTGGGCGTCTAGCCGCAGCGGGCAAGCCGCTGCAGGATGCGGGCTTTGATTTTGGCTGGCACAACCATGATTTCGAATTCACCGCCCTGCCTACCGGAGAATTACCAATTGACCTGATCCTTGAAAACAACACCGTCGGTTTCGAATTCGACGTCGCTTGGGCTGCCGTCGCGGGTAAAGACCCTGCCGATGTTATCGCGCAATACGGCAGCCGCGTCATTGCCGCCCACGTCAACGACCGCGCGCCCATGGGCGAAAACGCCGACGAGGATGGCTGGGCCGATGCCGGCCACGGCACCCTGGACTGGCCGGGCCATTTCAGCGCACTCAAGGCCGCGGGCTGCGATCTGTTCATTATTAAACATGACAAACCCGCAGACGACAACCGTTTCGCCAGCCGCGCGCTGGCCTACATGACCTCTCTTTAAGGACTGCGATCCATGACTATTCTGAACGTGGGCCTGATCGGCTGCGGCAACATCTCGGCCGCCTATCTGACACTGGCCCCGACATTTAAAAACATCCGCTTCGTCGCGGTGTCCGACATGAACGAAGAGGCCGCGCTGGCGAGGGGCAAGGAGTTCGGCATCAAGGCACGGACCGTTAGCGACCTGCTAGCGGCTGAGGATATCGACATTGTTGTGAACCTGACCATCCCCGATGCGCATTACGACGTGACCAAGCGCATTCTGGATTCGGGCAAGCATGCCTATACGGAAAAGCCGCTGGTACTGACGCTAAAGCAGGCGAAGTCTCTGGCCGATCTGGCGGCGGCCAAAGGTCTGCGCATCGGCTCTGCCCCCGACACATTCCTTGGCGGGGCGCATCAACAGGCGCGCCAGATCATTGACGATGGGGGTATCGGCGCGGTCACGTCTGGCACCGCCCATTTCATGGGGCCGGGGATGGAGATGTGGCATCCGAATCCTGACTTCTTCTTCAAGCCGGGCGGCGGGCCAGTTCTGGATATGGGCCCGTATTACATCACGAACCTTGTGCAGTTGATCGGCCCGGTCAAACGAGTCGCTGCGCTTAGCTCTTCTGCCCAAAAAGAGCGGACCATCACGTCAGAGCCGCGTGCGGGTGAAACCATCCCTGTGCAGACGCCCACGACAATCCATGCGTTGCTGTCCTTTGAAAACGGGGCGACGATCACATTGAACGTCAGCTGGGACGTGAAGGCGCATCGCCATGCCAACATGGAGCTTTACGGCACCGAAGGCACCTTGTTCGTTCCCGACCCCAACCATTTCGGCGGCGCGCTGGAGCAGGCGGATGCCGAGGGCACGATCACCACAGTGCCGCTCTGGGATCATCCCTTTGGTCAGGTGAATTGGGACCTGGACAAGGACACGCCGTGCGCCAACTATCGCACCGCCGGACTGGCTGATATGGCTGCTGGTATCGTCGACAACAGACCGCACCGCTGCAATCTGGAACTGGCCGTTCATGTGACCGACGTGATGACATCCATCTTGAAATCCGGTGAGATGGGCCAGTATGTCGATATGACGACCACCTGCGACCGTCCGGCGGCCCTTGGCCCCGATGCGGCGCGTGACCTGCTGAAGGAAGAAGCATGACCTATACACCCGCCGAAGACCGCTATGAAAAGATGACCTACCGCCGCTGCGGGGCATCGGGGGTGCAATTGCCCGCGGTGTCGCTGGGGCTGTGGCACAACTTTGGCGGCGACAGCCCGCACGAGAACAAGCGCGATATGTGCCGCACGGCATTTGATCACGGCATCACTCACTTTGATCTAGCGAACAACTACGGCCCGCCTCCGGGCAGCGCCGAAGAAGCCTTTGGCGAGATCCTGAAAACCGACTTTGCCGGTTACCGGGACGAGCTGATCATCAGCTCCAAGGCCGGCTATCGCATGTGGCCGGGCCCTTACGGTGAATTTGGCAGCCGTAAGTATCTGATGGCTTCTTGCGACGCGTCGCTCAAGCGAATGGGCTTGGATTACGTCGATATCTTCTATTCCCACCGCTTCGATCCTGAAACGCCACTCGAGGAAACGATGAGCGCGCTTGCGGATATCGTGTCATCGGGCCGGGCGCTTTATGCAGGTATATCGAGCTACAACACCGAAAAAACACGCGAAGCGGTGGCGATCTTGGACGAGATGGGCGTGCCCATGCTGATCCATCAACCCAGCTACAATATGTTCAACCGCTGGGTGGAAACCGACGGGCTCAAGGCTGCCCTAGCCGATCTGGGTGTCGGCTCTATCGCCTTTACGCCGCTGGCGCAGGGCATGCTGACCAATAAATATCTCAAGGGTATTCCTGCTGACAGCCGCGCGGCGCAGGGCAAATCGCTGTCCCAAAGCCTGATCACCGAAGAGGCGCTGAATTCCATCCGTGCCCTGAACGACATCGCAGAGGCGCGCGGCCAGACGCTGGCGCAAATGGCGATTGCATGGGTGCTGCGCGATAACGGCATCACCACCGCGCTGATCGGGGCCAGCAAATCTAGCCAGATCATCGATTGCGTCGGTGCCGTCAGCAATCTGGAGTTCACGGCTGACGAGCTGGCGCAGATCGACAAGCACGCGGGCGATCAAGCAATCAATCTGTGGGCCAAATCCAGCCTGTCTGACAACGCACCGGAGTAACCGATGATCTGTATTCAGTCCTGCGCGGCTTTAATCCTGATCTTTCGATCTACCGGGTAGGAGGGGATTACTACATCGCGACCTCGACCTTCGAATGGTATCCCGGCGTCCAAGTTCACCATAGCATGGACTTAGTGAATTGGACGCTGGTGGCGCGGCCCCTGAACCGGGCGGCGCTGCTGGATATGCGCGGCAACCCGAACATCTGCGGTGTTTGGGTCCCCTGTCTGTCCCATGCGGATGGCAAGTCTTGGTTGGTTTATAACGATGTCAAACGGCTAGAGGGCGACCGGAAAGACGCCCACAACTATATCACGACATGCGATACCATCGACTGCGACTGGACCGACCCTTGGTGTGTGAACCCCTGCGGGTTTGATCCGTCACTGTTTCACGATGACGATGGGCGCAAGTGGTTAGCAAACATGCAGTGGAACCACCGTGCGGCGGGCACTGGCGTGAACCCCGCCTATGACCGCGTTGTGGGCTTCCTGCTTCAGGAATGGTCTCCGGAACACGGGCTGTTCGGGCCCGCCATCAATATCTATCCCGGTACCGGTTACGATCATGCGGTAACGCTGGCCCGGTCCCGGCAAATCGCTGGCCCCTATGAAGCGCACCCAAAAAAACATGTCATGTCCACGCAGGTAGCGCGGGATCATCCCATTCAACGCACCGGCCACGGACAGTATGTCGGGGGGCCGGACGGCATGTCTTGACACACCTATCTGATGGGCCGCCCGCTGATGCATGACGGTAAGCCATTCTGCGCCACAGGGCGCGAAAGCGGCATCTCGCGCTGCGTCTGGCGCGATGACTGGCTGTATATAAAAGACGGTGGGTTGCTGCCGCCGGAAACCATCGATCACCCAGCTGATGCCGCGTTGAGTATCCCGGTGACTCACACGCGACTTGACTGGCTGCCGCCAGAGTTTCAGTGGCTGCATACGCCCTACCCAGAGCGCCTTTTCCACATTGATAGCGGTGCGCTCGTCTTGACCAGGTGGGAAAGCATCGGCAGTTGGTTCGAACAATTCTTCGTCGTCCGGCGGCAAGAGCATGCCGCCTATGATGTTAGCACGTCGCTGGAATTTAACCCCGATTGCTATCAGTAGAGCGCAGGTCTTATCACCTACTACAGCCGACACAAATTTCACGGAGCCTTCCTTACCTTCGAAGACGACCAGCGCTGTTTGACGTTTATGTCCTGCAATGGTGACTGGTCTGCGGGGCGGTTGGAAATTCCGATTGCGCCGGCACCTGTCTCGAGTGAACAGATTACCCTGCGCGTTTAGGTGCGCGGCGATACGCAGCAGTTTTTCTGGTCCAACGGTGGGCGGGAACAGCCTTTTGGCCCCGCGCGGGATGCGTTTCACGTCTCGGATGAGGGTGTGCAAGGCGAGCATGCTTCCTTTACCGGCGATTTTGTGGGGATGATGGCCTTTGACATCGCCGGACGCGGCAAGCAGGCGCGGTACGGCGCGTTCTCTTATGCCCCAGTCATGCTTGATTGGTCAAAAAAGATTGACGTACGTCATTAAAATTTGCTAGGTTAATTATAGGAGAATACGATGGAGAGACCGACGATTCATGATGTCGCACGCGAAGCGCAGGTCAGCCTTGCAACGGTTGATCGCGTCCTGAACGCACGTGGCGGTGTCGCTGCGAAATCCATCGAAAAAGTACATAAAGCCGTTGAAAAAATAGGGTATGTTCGTGACCAGTTTGCAGCAAACCTGTCACGCGGGCGCGGGTATCGCTTTGTCTTTCTTCTGCCTGCTGGTCAGTCGTCATTTGTGCGTGCGCTGATCACGGCCATCAATGATGAATCGCTACGCGTGCGCAAGGATCGCATCAATATTGATGTTCGGTCCTCAAAAACTTTTGATCCGGCCGCCCAGGTGTCTGCATTACGCCGTATCGACCCCGAACACTGCGATTGCGCCGCTGTCATGGTGTCCGATGTGCCGGAAGTCCGGGCAGAGCTCTCGCGGCTTCGCGCGGCCGGGGTGCGCATCCTCTCGCTGGTGTCCGACGTCGCGGCACCTGTGAGCGATATCTATGTCGGGCCGGATAACGAGGTCGCAGGCCGCATGGCTGGCAGCTTTTTGGGGCGTTTCATGCGTAATCCGACCGGGCCCGTGCTCGTGATCGCTGGATCGTTGGCCGCGCGGGACCATGCGCAGCGGTTGCTGGGGTTCCGGCAAGTAATCGCTTCTGAATTTCCCGGACTGACAGTGTTACCTGTCAATGAAGGGTTTGACGACGCCAGCCGCGTCAGGGCCATTGCGCAGCGGGCGATGGCTGATGCGCCGCTGATGGGCATCTACGCCGTTGGCGCTGGAAACGCTGGTCTGCTTGGCGCGCTTCAGGAATCGAACTCGGCGTTTCGCCCGGTGACAATCCTGCACGAATTGACCGATGTGGCCCGTGAGGGTCTGCGGTCTGATCTATTCGATCTGGTCATCGACCAAGATCCGGCCCGCGCCGTGACGCGGGCCATGTCCATCATGCGTGACCTTGTAGACGGTGCTAATGCCGCCGCCGGTCGCGGCGATATTCCCCTTAACATCTTCATCAAAGAGAACGTCCAATGACTGAGTTTTTCAAAAACATCGCGCCAATCGCCTATGAAGGCGAAGGTAGCACAAACCCGCTGGCCTTCCGCCACTACAACCCGGACGAAATCGTCATGGGCAAACGGATGAAAGATCACCTACGCTTTGCCGTGGCCTATTGGCACAGCTTCGTCTGGGAGGGCGGCGACCCCTTTGGCGGGCAAACCTTCGAACGCCCTTGGTTCCCGGCTGACACGATGGATCTGGCCAAACAGCGCGCCGATGCCGCGTTCGACATGTTCCGCATTCTGGGCGTGCCGTATTTCTGTTTCCACGACCACGACGTTCGCCCGGAAGGCGCGACGTTGGCTGAAAGCCGTGACCGCCTGAACCAGATCGCTGACGTGTTCGAGGCGAAGATGGCTGACGGTGGACCCAAGTTGTTGTGGGGCACCGCGAACATGTTCTCGAATCGTCGCTATATGAGCGGCGCCAGCACGAATCCTGATCCCGATGTGTTCGCCTATTGCGCGGCCACGGTTAAGGCTTGCATGGACGTCACGCAGCGCCTGAACGGTGAAAACTATGTGCTGTGGGGTGGCCGCGAAGGTTACGAGACGCTGCTGAATACCGATCTGGACCGCGAATTGCAGCAAATGGGCCGGTTCCTGCAGATGGTCGTCGAATATAAGCACAAGATTGGTTTCAAAGGCGCGATCTTGATCGAGCCAAAGCCGCAAGAGCCGACGAAGCACCAGTACGACTATGACGTCGCCACGGTTTACGGCTTTCTCAAGCGGTTCGGCCTAGAAGGTGAAGTGCAGGTCAACGTTGAGCAGGGCCATGCGATCCTAGCAGGCCATTCGTTCGAGCATGAACTGGCGATGGCGCGCACGCTGGGCATCTTTGGGTCCATTGATATGAACCGCAACGATTACCAGTCCGGCTGGGACACGGACCAGTTCCCGAACAACACACCAGAGGCCGCGATGGCCTATTACGAGGTGCTTAAGGCGGGTGGTTTCACGACGGGCGGCACGAACTTTGATAGCAAGCTGCGCCGGCAATCACTGGATGCCGAAGACCTCATCGCCGCGCATATCGGCGGGATGGACATTTGCGCACGCGGCCTGAAAGCTGCGGCTAAGATGCTAGAGGATGACGCACTCGAGGCACCGCGCCGCGCCCGTTATGCTAAATGGGACAGCGTCGATTATCTGGACGAGGGGTCGACGCTGGACGGCGTCGCCGCCCGCGCCGAAGGGCTGGACCCTCAACCCGTGTCGGGCCGTCAGGAAAGACTGGAAAACATCGTCAATCGCTACGTCTGAGGAAGGACACCATGAAGGCCATCAAGGGATTGGCGCTGTTTCTGGCATAGTTCGCAGGGGACAGCGCCGCCTTTGATGCGTGGGACGACTCCCCCCCACCTGGGACGCCCGGCTGTTCGACCTGGACAAAGCGGCGAACAGCAAGACTTATTGCGACGAATGGAAAGGGCTGGCGGCGGATAACGGGATCACTGTGACAGAGCTGTCGACCCGCCTGCAGGGTCAGCTGGTTGCCGTCCACCCGGCCTATGATCTGGCCTTTGACGGTTTTGCCGCGCCGTCTGTGTATGGCGACCCCCAAGGCGCGTCAGGTCTGGGCGGTCTATCAGGTCAAGAAGGCCTTAGATGCGTTCGCGCATCTGAGGCTGACGGCGCAAGCGACGTTTTCCAGCGCGCTGGCTTGGCCTTATGTCTATCCGTGGCCGCAGCGCCCGGCGGGGCTGGTCGAGGTGGCCTTTGACGAGTTGGCAAAACGCTGGCGACCCATTCTTGACCACGCGGACAGCCATGGCATTGATCTGTGCTTCGAAATACACCCCGGTGAAGACCTGCACGACGGCGTGACGTTCGAGATGTTTCTGGAGCGTGTGGGCAACCATAAGCGCGCCAAGATGCTGTATGATCCGTCGCATTAGGTGCTGCAATGTCTGGATTGTCTGGACAACATCGACATCTACAAAGATGTAATTTGCATGTTCCACGTCAAGGATGTGGAGTTCAATCCGACCGGGCGGCAGGGCGTCTATGGGGGCTATCAGCCGAGGGTCGATCGCGCTGGTCGCTTCCGGTCTCTTGGTCATGGGCAGGTCGATTTCGGCGCAGTGTTTTCCAAGATGGCGGCTAATGATTTCGATGGCTGGGCCGTAATGGAATGGGAATGCGCTCTCAAGCATCCCGAGGACGGCGCACGCGAAGGCGCGCAGTTCGTTGGTGACCATATTATCCGCGTGA
>CAWUXN010000090.1:0-5910 GCA_963926415.1 uncultured Loktanella sp. | reverse complement strand
GCCATGGGGTGAAGGCGGCCTGATCATAGCTTCTGGGCGCGCGGCCATCGGCAAAGGTGCGCATCCGCAGCGGACGGCGGGATGTGCTTTCCGCGCCGCCAGCGATGACGATATCGGCGCGGCCTGCGGTGATTAGGGCGTCGGCCAGCAGGATAGCATCCAGCCCGCTGACGCATTGCCGGTCGATGCTGAGGCCCGCAATGCGTTCGGGGAGGCCTGCGGCCAAGGCACAAAGCCGCGCCGGATTGCCGCCAGCGCCGAGCGCGTTACCCACGATGACCTCGTCCACTTGTGCGGCATCAAATCCGGCGTCCGCCAGACAGGCCCGTATCACTGGCGCGGCCAGGGCGTGAAAGGAGAGTGCTGCAAAGGCCCCGCCAGCGGGGGCGACGGCGGTGCGGCGGGCGGCGGCGATGACGCTCATGCTAAGCGCCGAGCAAGAGCGGTGATCGCGGCATAATCCGGCTTGCCAGCAGACAGCAGCGGCAGCGCTGCGACCTGGTGTATCCGCTGCGGCGCGGCATTGGGGCCAAGCTGCTGGCGGCAGGCGCGCAGCAGGTCCTGTTCGGGCATATGGCATACTCCGCCAAGCACCGCGACAAGCCGCGCACCGCGGCGGTCATCAGGCAAGGCGACGACGGCGGCCTCAATGCCGGGAAGAAGGGTCGTCAGGAAAGCCTCTACCGCCTCAGGAAAGACATTGTGGTCGGACACGGTGACCATGCGGCTGGTTCGGCCCAGCACGAAAAGGTTGCCGTCCGTATCCATGTGCCCGACCTCTCCAACGCTCAAAAAACCATCCTCCCAGCGGGTATAGCGGCTGCTGCCCTGCGCGTAGCTGTCGAATAGATATGGGCTGCGCACCCAGATCAACCCGGTGGGGTCAATGCGCAGGGTCACGCCAGAATATGGCTTGCCGACGGATCCGGGCGGGGTCTCGGCGTCGGTCCAGGTGATAAAGCTCGTCTCTGCCGCGCCGTAGAACTGGATCAGACGCGCGTTGGGGCAGGTCCGCGCGGCATCCGTGACGGCTTGAGGTGACAGCCGCCCGCCGCCCACCATGATGTGCCGCACGCCGGGTAGGGCATCCCCGCCTGCGCAGATCAGCGACAGTTGCACCGGCGTCAGATAAAGCGTCGTTGTCCCCTGCGCCGCCAATGTCGTGGCCCAGCGATCCGGGCGTGTCTGCGCAAGGCTTAAAATTGCCGCGCCGTGATGCGCGGCTTCCAGCGCGGCATAAAGCGCGAGGGATGCACCGAAATTCGAAAAAAGCGCGACGCAGCTTTGGGGGCCAATATACAGCACCGCCCCGTTTAGGTCAAAGCTGGCCTGCCACGACGCGGGACTACGGCGGATCACCTTTGGCGCGCCAGAAGAGCCGGATGTTTCGCACAGCAAATCGGGGCCCGAATGAGGCGTAACGCCCGCCCGACCGGCGCACAAGCCGCTGCCGTCCTGCACCAGCGCGGCCAGCGTGGTCAGGTCAGTGCAGGGCGCGACAAGGCGCGTTTTGGGGTGCCAGTTGAACGGGGCGGTCATGGATGCGGCTTTCAGGCGGGCGGTCAGCCCAAGTGACAAACCGTATTTGCGCCCGTCATGCAATCGTGCGTTCAGGGCAGCGACTGCCACCCCGTTGCCGTCTGCCAGTATGCGTGACGGCTTTCGGCCGCAAAACGCAGCGTCTGAGCAGTGGCAGTCACGCGCTGCGCGGTAATCTGGTCGCCGCCCAGATCGATGATCGCATATTCATTCGCCTCGCCCCGCAGGCGCGTCGACAGACCAGTGCCGCAATGCACCTGCAGCGCCATGGGATGGCTTTTTTGCGCAACGAAGGGTTCAACTGTCCAGCTATGCAGGTGGCCGGACAGGATGACGTGGGGCCCCCAAGTGGACCACTGCGTCAGGGCGTTCGCAGCCCCCTTCATCACCTTCTTTTCGATCTCTGGCCGGTGGTGAAACGGGTGATGCGCCATGATGACGACCAGCTTGCCTGCGGCCGTGCGGATGATCTGCCCGCCCCGGTCAATCTGGGCGGGGCGAATCAGGCTGTGCTCATGGCTCCACCGGTAAGTGGTGTCGAGGCCGACAATGATAGCGTCTGGAGTTTCGACCATGGGTTCTGGATCGGGCGCGATCCAGTGGCGATAGGCTGCGCGGGGCGCAAGGGCGCGGGCGATGATGGTGAACAGTAGGATGTCGTGGTTGCCGAGCACCGCGATCGAGGGGTGCTGCAACGGGTCCACAAAGTCCCGGGCCTCGCGGAACTAGCTGGCGCGAGCGCGCTGCACAAAGTCGCCGGCAATAACTACCAGGTCAGGATTTGCGGTGGCAATCGAGTCCAGAAGCGGCGGCACCAGATCAGGCTGCGCACGGCCAAAGTGCAGATCAGTCATCAGAACAAGACGCATCAGCCCACCTTTGTCGGCAGCGCGGGCCGGCACGCGGACCTGCAGCGCGCCGGGCCGTATCGTGAAACGGTAGGGGCCGACCATCGTTTCATTCTGGCCGTCACGGGCAATAATGAGACGCTTTTTGCGAGCGGAAATGGTGATTTCATGACCGGTGTGCATCAGAGGCCTCTCTTCGGTAGATGCCCCCGAACAGAATCTTAGCCGCCCGCAACAGCAGCTGTACGCGGTTGTTGTCGGGGCCAGAATAAGCGCCAGCTTGCCCTGCCGCACCGCATCGGCCCCATCGAAATCGTATTGCTCCAGTTGATACGCACTGCTGGCCACCAAGGCCATGGGCGAGCGGACGTGCATCTTTCTGCCATCCACCGTTACCGTCAGCTTGAGCGGTTGATAGAGGGTCATCATCGCCTTGATGACAGACTAATAGGCCGGAATACGGCTGCTGCCCCAATGTTTATAGACACCTTTGCGCACGTCCAGCACCGTGGCATAGGCCCCAAGGCTTGCGTTGTTCAAAAATGCGCGAGGTGGTCAAGAATGTTCCATGCCGCAGGTGCTAGACTGACCGCCGCAATGGTTTCATTCAATCTGCCATCAGTCGCAGGAACGTGAGAAGATTTCTACTGCCGCGGTTCCTGATTTCGTGCTAATTGCAGCGCGGGCAAAGCGCCGTGCGTGCGTGAAACCCTGGGCAGCGAACAGGAAACAGATATGACACAGACATTCTCGCGCCGGATGGCGCTTGGCATCGCTCTTGGCAGTCTTGCCGCCCCGACGTTGCTGCGGGCGCAGACCCTGCCCGGCGGCGTGACCCGCAACGTCGCCGCGTTCCAGACATATAACTGGCAGGACCACTTTGATGCGCTGTCCGGCATGCCGATGCTTGTTGCCGATACGCAGGCCCGCGCGCTGCATTATTGGGACGCGCAGGGTATCGATTACCGCGTATACCCGACCTCTGTACCGAAAACGGACGAGCTGACAAAGCGCGGATTTACCGAAATCGTGCGCAAAAAGGTCGGCCCGGATTGGACCCCGACCCAGTCGCAAAAGGAACGGTTTGGCTGGGAATACATCCCCCCCGGTCCAGAAAGCCCGATGGGTACGCACGCTATGTATCTTGGCTGGGCCGCCTATGCGATCCACGGCACCCATGACACACGCAAGATCGGCCGCCCGTCCTCCGACGGTTGCATCGGTCTCTACAACGAAAAGATCGCAGAGCTGTTCGAACTGTGCCCGATTGGGTCCAAAGTTCGCATCATTTGACGCCGCAACGCGACTGATAACACGGCCGCCGGGGATGACCCGGCGGCCTTTTGCGTTTCAGGGCAGGTAGGATTCAATCGCGTGGCCGCGGCCGCTGGCGTAGTCACGCCCCACCTGCATCCCGCCGATCCGGCCTGCCGCGCTCCAGTCTGGCTGGCCTGCGGCAGCGGTCGTGGGTGCGATCTGCTACCACCGCCGGCAGGGGTGCCCCGCCGCCGGGCGACAGTTCTATGCTGGCGGTCTGTCCTGCCGCATCCGCGGTGACCACATTATAAGCCATGTGAGACGGCACGCGGTCCAGCGGGGCAAAGGCCTGATCGACCGTGTCGCAGGTTGCCAGCACATAGCGCAGGATAGTCGTGATGCCGAAACCCTTACCCGTTTCAGTGCGCCCGCCATAGGCCAGCGCGATGGACGGGCCCGCGTCGTTGATCTCGTCCGACAGGCCCCACAGGGATTCCACCATGCCCATCACGCGCCGTCCGGTCCAGGCAGTCTGCATTATCAGCCCTTCGTTCAAATTTGGCGACAGATCATAATTGCGCCCCAAGCGCACGTCAGTCTCGTCGGATACCGCAGCGAGCGAGCAGCCGCCAAGGTATTGTGGCGGACACCACATCGACAGGAACCGCGCAGCCCGGTCGCTGCCACCCGCCATGGGCGACAAGCCACGGCTCCATACGCGGGCCGGGATCGCGCCCAGTGGGCGGCTCATTTCGGGGCGTGCACTGCCTCTGATATCGCGTCAAAAATCAGGGACATATCGGTCATTTCTCTGGATTTCCGGCCAGATCAAAGAAAAAGCGGATCATCTCGGCGCTCGCGTCCGGCCCCTTTGGGTCGGTATAGCTTCCGTTCGGCTGACCGCCGGACCATGCATGGCCAAGCCCCGCGATCTGCCAGTGTTCAAGCCGAGCGCGGCCATCGTCGTCGCTGGACGTACGCAGGGTCCAGTCGCGACCGCCTGTGTTGCCGCGCGAGTCTTCCTCGATCGTTTGGGCAGCGTGATCCACCGCTTGGGCTGCGATTCGCTCGCCGTTGACTGCCGCCACGGTGCCGTCGGCCGTGCCGTGAAACACGATGGTCGGCGGCATCGGGCCTGGGAGTGCGGGGGCGGTGGCATGCCCGCCCATCGCGGCAAAGGCACCGGGGACGTCGCGCGCGGCGCTATAGGGCAGGCCGGAATGGGCACCGACTCCGGCAAAGATATCGGGATAGGTCCGGCCAAGGATCACGGCCATCGCACCACCCGCCGACAGACCCGCGACGAATATGCGTCCTGCGTCGACACCATGTTCAGTCGCAATTTTTTGCGCCATGCCAGCGATGATCGCAGGCTCGCCCTTGCCGCACAGCTGATCGCCCCGGCTGAACCAGTTCCAGCAAGACTGCGCATTATCGCCCCGCGATTGCTGCGGATACAGCACGATGAAATCGCCTTGGTCCGCCAGTGCGTTCATGCCCGTGCCGGTGGCAAAATCAGCCGAGTTTTGGTTGCAGCCATGCAGCATGACAACCAGCCCGGTCGCGCCGTCTTTTGCGGCGTCCGGGACGTGCAGCAGAAAATCCCGGCTGCCCGCGTCGCAAATGAATCGGTCGGTGATCGTACCATGCGCGGACGCGTCGGAACCGGTGTCCATGCCGAAGGCGGGCATCTTCGGTAGGGTCCAGCCGCCCAGGGGGCTGGCGGCACCATCACCGCCGGGCATCAGCCCGTGTTGCGATAGGGTGTGGCGCACAAGATCGTGAGCAGCGGTCAGGCGTGCGTCGCCGTCCGCCGGGCGCGGTGCGCCAGCGTTAAAGGGAAACATGATGTAAGTCCTTGTGATGGGGCACATGGCCCCGGAAAGTCAAAAAATTCGGTCGGAGAGGGCGGCCTTCACCTCTTTGCTGGCTTGCAGCGCACCCAGAACGGTGATCGACCCGATGGTCGCCAGCGCCAGTTCAGGCGTCACGTCGGGGGCAATCCGTGCAAGGCCCACGACCTTGACGTGCAGCACTTCGCCCGCGCGTTGCAGGCTTTCCAGATCGGTGCGAGTGTAATCGTGCAGGCCCAGTTCCATCGTATGACGCTCGATCGATTTACTGACCGCCTCGGTATGGGTGCCCAGCTGATTGCGGATCGCTGTGCGAATGAAATCGGTGCGGTTGGAATAGAACCCCTCGTGCACCATCAGGTCGACCTGGCCGAGGTCGACGTACCCGAGGTTGATGGTGATTTTTTCGCTGT
>CAWUXN010000089.1:0-4744 GCA_963926415.1 uncultured Loktanella sp. | reverse complement strand
TCGGCAGAGGTTACAGGCGTGCCGTCGGACCACAGCAGGCCTTCGGACAGTTTCCATGTGATGGACGTCAGATCCTCGGCCACGCCGCCGGTGGCGACGGTCGGGATTTCGTCAACCAGCCATGCGACCGGTGCGCCGGTTTCGTCATAGCGGCCAAGTGGTTCGGTGACCAGCGATGCGGCCTCGATGTCCTTGGTGCCGCCCGACAGATAGGCGTTCATGATCGACGGCGCTTGCCAATAGATGATGCCAAGCGCGCCGTCACGGCCGCGCTCGCCTTCATGGGCTGCTGCATTTGCCATCTGGCCGAAGGCCATCGTGGCGGCAGCGCCCATTAGCATTGTCTTCATTTTCATCAGGTAACTCTCCCTTGTTGATGATCAGGCTTGGCCAGCGGTTGTATCCGCCATGCCGGTCGACTCATACAGGTGGCAGGCCACAAAACGGCCAGGCGTCACCTCTTGATAGGTGGGTTCCACGTCTTTGCAGACCGGCATGACTGCCGGGCAGCGCGTGCAGAAATTGCAGCCTTTGGGCGGGTTGGCCGGTGACGGCACGTCGCCCTGTAAAACGATGCGTTCGCGCGATTGCGCCAGTGCGGGATCAGGTTCCGGCACAGCAGACAGTAGCGCCTTGGTATAGGGGTGCAGCGGGTCATTATACAGGGCCGCGCGGGGTGCCAGTTCGACGATCTTGCCCAGATACATGACCGCGATGCGCGTTGCGATGTGGCGCACCATGGACAGGTCGTGGCTGATGAACAGATAGGTAAGGCCGAACTGTTCCTGCAGATCTTCCAGCAGGTTCACGACCTGCGCTTGGATCGACACGTCCAGCGCGGCGATAGGCTCGTCGCAGACGATGAACTTGGGGTTCAGTGCAAGTGCGCGGGCGATGCCGATGCGCTGGCGCTGGCCGCCGGAAAAGGCATGGGGATAGCGTTTGGCAAAGCGGCGGTTCAGGCCGACGGCATCCATCAGTTCGCCGACCTTGGCTTCTTTTTCAGCCGTCGTCAGTTTGGTGTGCTCGTCCAGCGGCTCGCGGATAATCGCTTCAACCGTCATGCGGGGATTCAGGGACGCCTGCGGGTCCTGAAACACCATCTGCATGGTGGGCCGCTTTTCGCGCAGGTCGGACTGCGACATCTGGCCGATGTCTGTGCCGTCGATAGTGACCTCGCCGCCGGTGATGTCATACAGCCGCAGAATTGCGCGACCGCAGGTAGATTTGCCGCAACCGGATTCGCCAACAAGGCCCAGAGTCTCGCCTTTAATTACGTCAAAGCTGACGCCATCCACCGCTTTGACAGCGCCTGTCTGGCGGCGCAGCAGGCCGGAATAGATGGGAAAGTGCATCTTGAGGTCGCGCACCTTCACCAAAGCTGTGTTGATTTGATCAAGCATCGGCGGCCCCTTTGGCAACGAAACAGGCTGCATCATGGCCTCCACCAAGATCGAATCGCGGTGGGTTTTCTTGTGCGCAGCGCGGGATCGCGACATCGCAGCGGTCGCGGAACGGGCAGGCGGTGGGCGCATCGCCAAGGATCGGTGGCTGGCCCTGAATGACCGTCAGGCGGCGCGCACGCTCGCCGCTAATCTTAGGAATCGTCGTCAGCAGAGCGCGGGTGTAAGGGTGCTGCGGATTGCGGAAAAGTTCCTTCACGGGGGCATGTTCGACGACTTGTCCGCCATACATGACCAGTACGCGGTCCGCGATCCCGGCGATGACGCCAAGGTCGTGAGTGATCCAGATCACGGCCATGCCCAGCTTGTCGCGCAGCTCTTTCATCAGCTCGATGATCTGCGCCTGTATGGTGACGTCCAGTGCGGTTGTCGGCTCGTCAGCGATCAACACTTTGGGGTCGCAGGCAAGGGCGATGGCGATCATCACGCGTTGGCGCATGCCGCCGGAAAACTGGTGAGGGTAATCGTCAAGGCGATCCACCGCAGCGGGAATGCCGACCAGTTCAAGCAATTCCTGCGCACGGGCACGGGCCGCCTTTTTGTCCAGACCCATATGGGCGCGCAGCGGCTCCATGATCTGAAAGCCGACGGTAAACACTGGGTTCAGCGACGTCATCGGGTCCTGAAACACGAAACCGATTCGACCGCCGCGCACGGCGCGCAACTCTTCCGGTGTGATGTGCAGCAGGTCCTGTCCTTCGAACTGGACGGTGCCGCCGCGCACGTCGGCAGGGGGGCTGGGTAGCAGGCCTAGCAGGGACATCATGGTAACAGATTTGCCAGAACCACTTTCGCCCACAACACCCAGAAGCTCACCAGAGCGCAGATCAAAGCTGACGTCATTGACCGCATGTACTTCGCCGCCCCGGACTTTGAAAACGGTCTTCAGACCCCGTACATCAAGCACGGGATCAGCCGAGTTCGGCTGTAGCGCCCCATCGGGCATAAGCGAACCTCCCCGGTTCATGTGTGATTGCCCGTCGCTTTTTTGGGCGTGTGCCTGTCTTTTATGCGGGCGTCTGGTCTGGAACGGTAACATGGTTTCTGATGCCCGCAAGTGGAAAGCCATTCGCCGTATGGTCAACAATCAATCAGCCCTTAAAAGGGGCACTTGCAGAGACGTTGCGCGAAACAGTGGCGTGTTTGGTGCCGCCGTGCCTTGACCTTTGGTGCTGGCCGCGCAGGGTGTCAGCACCTCCAATTTACCGCACCAAGGACGGCGCATATGAACACCGAAATGACTCCGCGCGCTTTGCTGGACAAGTTGGTCGGCTTTCCGACCGTCAGCCGCGACAGCAATCTGGACCTGATCGACTGGGTGGAAACCTATTTGCAGGGAATTGGTGCAAAGGTTGTGCGCGTGCCCAGCCCGGACGGAACTAAAGCTGCGCTTTATGCGCATGTCGGGCCGATGGTGCCCGGCGCTGTGGTGCTGTCGGGGCATACGGATGTGGTTCCCGTCGACGGGCAGGACTGGACGACGGACCCGTTCACGGTGACCGAAAAGGACGGCATGCTGTTCGGCCGGGGTTGCTGCGACATGAAGGGCTTCGATGCGCTGGCGCTGTGGGCGATGGGCCTTGCCGCGCGGCAGGGTGTCAGCCGCCCGCTGCAGATCGCGCTAAGCTATGACGAAGAAATCGGCTGCACCGGCGCGCCCGTGATGATCGATCACATGGTCGCCAACGACATGCCCCGCGCGGATACCGTGCTGGTCGGCGAGCCGTCGATGATGCAGGTCGTGACCGGCCACAAAGGAGGCATCGGCCTGTCCGTGCATGTGCGCGGGTTCGAGGTGCATTCGTCCAAGATCACCGAAGGCGTCAGCGCTGTCATGCAGGCTGCACGCCTGATCGACTGGGCCAACGGCATCAACTCCCAGCAGATGGCCGCCACCCCCGCGCCGCTGGCCGCCGCCTTTGATCCGCCTTTTACCAGCGTGCACGTAGGCACGATTTCCGGTGGCACAGCCCACAATATCACAGCCAAGGACTGCCATTTCGACCTCAGCTTTCGCACCGTGCCGGGCGAGGATGTGGCGACCTGGCGTGATCTGTTCATGGCCAAGGTGGCTCAGATCGAGGCAGAGATGCAGGCGATCCACCCCGGCACCGGCATCGACGTCGTGCAAAGCTTTGGCCTGCCGGAACTGGCCCCCGAAGAGCAGGGCCGCGCCGAAGAACTGGCCCGCCGACTGACCGGCGACAACGGCACCCATGTCGTCAGCTATGGCACTGAGGCCGGGCAGTTTCAGGAACGCGGCTTTTCGGCCTGCGTCGTTGGGCCGGGCGATATCGCGCAAGCGCACCAGCCGGATGAATTCATCACGCTGGAGCAGTTCAGTGCTGGGCAGGAATTTATGCGCGCGTTGGTGGCGCATCTGAAGTGACTGCCTCTCCGATTACCATGAACACCCCGGCGCTATTCACCGACCCGCTGCCAGCGGCGGCGGATGTCGTTGTGATCGGTGGCGGTATCATCGGCGTCATGACCGCGTGGGAGCTGGCCCGGGACGGTGCCAGTGTCGTTCTGCTGGAAAAGGGCCGGATCGCGGGCGAGCAATCCAGCCGCAACTGGGGCTGGATCCGCGCGCAGGGCCGCGATCTGGACGAGATGCCGATCATGCTCGAAGCGCAAAAGATGTGGCCCCGCCTCGCGGAAGAAGCCGGAGAGATCGGGCTGCGCCAGACCGGGACGCTGTATCTGGCGGAAGACCCCGAAACCCTTGCGGGCTACGAAGACTGGCTGCGCACGGCGGCAATCTATCGGCCTAGCTCTATCATTTTGACCGAGCGGCAGCTGGCAGAGGCTTTGCCTGGCGCACAGCGGCGCTATCTAGGTGCGCTTTGGACCAAGAGCGACATGAAGGCCGAGCCTTGGCTGGCCGTGCCAAAATTTGCCGCTGCCGCCCACAAGGCCGGCGCACGCATCGTTGAGGGCTGCGCCGTTCGCGCCCTTGATCTGGTTGGCGGGCGCGTCGCGGGTGTGCTGACGGAAAAGGGCTTTGTACGGACTAAATCTGTGGTGCTGGCGGGCGGTTCTTGGTCCTCGCTGTTCCTGCGCCGTCACGGCGTGACTATCCCGCAGCTTTCAGTCCGCGCGACGGTGGCCGCAACGGCACCCATGGGAAATGTGAACCTTGGCGGCGCTGTCGATAAACGGCTGGCGTGGCGCAAGCGCGCAGACGGCGGCTATACGCTTGCGCCGGCTGGCTTTCATGAACTTTTTGTCGGGCCAGATGCCTTTCGCGCCCTGCGCGGCTTTGCCGGATTGCTGCGCCA
>CAWUXN010000088.1:0-3305 GCA_963926415.1 uncultured Loktanella sp. | reverse complement strand
GTCCTCGGTCAGGCCCCGGGCAAAAAAGTCGCGGCCCAACTGATCGCGCCCCATCAAGCGGGCGGCGACGTTGCGCATCGCCTCTAGCCGTTCTAGCTGGAACGCAAGGTGGGCGGCCAGTTCCTCGCCCGAGGGTTCCTCGTCCTCTGGATCGGGGGGCAGAAGCAGGCGGGATTTCAGGAACGCCAGCCAAGCGGCCATGACAAGGTAATCCGCCGCCAGTTCCAACCGCAGCGCTTTGGCCTGTTCAACAAAGGCAAGGTATTGCCGGGCCAGCGCCAGAATGGAAACCTTGCGCAGATCCACCTTTTGCGTGCGCGACAGGGTCAGTAGCAAGTCGAGAGGCCCTTCGAACGCGCCGACGTCAACGATAAGCGCCTCGGCCGCGACGCGGTCGGCGACACTGGTGTCCATGATATCAAATGATTCCTGCGCCATGTGAACGGCCCCTTAGGACAGAAGGGTCCCAAGTTCACGCGCGGTGTCCGTAATGTCAATCGGCTGCGGCGCGGCGCGCTGGTTCAGAGCATGCAACGCTCGGGCCTGCGCGGTTGCAGTCATGGGGCCTGCGGCATCGGCCACAGCGGGCATCTCGCTCAGATCGCCATTGCAATGCAACACTATATCACAGCCCGCAGCGATCGAGGCCGCGGCGCGTTCGGCGGGGGTCCCAGACAGCGCCTCCATCCCAATATCATCGGTCATGATCAACCCGCCAAAGCCGATGTCGTCCCGGATCACCTGCATCATCGCGAGCGATGTCGTGGCAGGCGCATCCGGGTCGATGTCGGAAAACACGATATGCGCGGTCATGCCCATGCGGATATCGCTCAGCGCCTTGAACGGTGCGAAGTCGCGGGCGATCAGATCATCGCGGGCAGCCTCGACTCGCGGCAGGCTTTTGTGGCTGTCGACGCTGGCGCGGCCATAGCCGGGAATATGCTTGAGTACAGGCAGCACGCCGCCATCGATAAAAGCATTCACGCAGACGCGGGCGGATTCGACAACAAAATCGGTCGTTTCACCGGACAGACGGTTGCGCAGGACGGGATGCGTTTGCGCCTCGACCAGATCGGCAAGGGGCGCGCAGTTTACGTCGATGCCAACATCATGCAGTTCGGCGGCAATCAGGCGGTTGCGCAGCCAATGGGCGCGGACCGGATCGCTGGCGCGGGCCATCTGGTCCAACGCCGGCAGGTATTCACGCCAATGCGGACTGCGCATGCGCTGCACGCGACCGCCTTCTTGGTCAATCAGGATCGGCGCATCATGGCCCACGCAATCGCGTAGCGCTGCCGTCAGCGCGCGCAGCTGATCAGGGCTGTCCACGTTGCGGGCAAACAGGATGAAACCCCAAGGAATCGCGACCTTGAAAAAAGCAGCCTCGGCCTCCGTCAACCGCAGCCCAGACAGGCCCAATATCGCGGCGTTAGCGGACAACGACAGGCGTGCAGGCCGCGCGGCCCGCATCCAGAGTTTCGCAGAATTTACGCGCGGCATCGAGGCCATCAAAACCACTGGCCCGCAACCGATAGAACGTCGCCCCGCCCGATGACGCCTGCTGGATGAGCTGGGTCTTGTCGGCCAGCAACTCGCCAAAGCGGCCTTGCAGGTTCAACCATTCCTTTGACGCATCCTCTGGTGTCGGAAAGGCACCCAGCTGCACCAGCTTCGTGCCCACGGGCAGATCGTCGGTCAGCACGGCGGCAGAGGGCAGCGGCACGCTGATCGGTGCTGTGACAGCCACGACAGTCACAGGGGCAGCGGCCAGATCGGCGGCGGTCGCCACGGCAGGTGAGGCACGCAAGGGGCGCAGGGTTGGGCGGATCACAGACCGCAGGTTGCCTGCGGGGGCATCAACGGGGGCTGCGACGTCGGACGACATAGCCTCTGCCAAGGCCATCGCGATGGGGTCTTGAGCGTCGATGTTCATGATTTCGGTCGTGTCGACTTCTTCACCATCAAGGGTCATCACGGGGCTATCGCTGTCGTTGTCCATATCCTCGATCGCGGTCATCGGCGCGATCCCGGCAGATATCTGGTCGGCCAGCGCAAGGATGTCGTCAGCGTTCATCGGGCCGGTTGGCACGGCTGCCGCAGCGGTCCCATCGGCGCTGGCATCGCTGATGGCGTCTGGCGTGGCTTCGGCCAACGGCGCAGTATCCAGATCCTCTGCCGCCAGCTCTAGCATGCGGGGGGCCAACGTGACGCTGTCCTCGGGGGCGGCGGCTTCACCAGAGCCA
This sequence comes from uncultured Loktanella sp., assembly GCA_963926415.1. GTDB lineage: Bacteria > Pseudomonadota > Alphaproteobacteria > Rhodobacterales > Rhodobacteraceae > Loktanella. The sequence continues at coordinate 1,062 of CAWUXN010000088.1, read as the reverse complement.
GCGACCGTGTTCACGGCCAGACCGCGGTGATCGGCAACATCGCCGCCAGGATTTTCGGGAGCGACGCGCATATCGCCCTGCATGGCGCGCACGACGGGCACACCGCTGACATCGCGCATGATCGTCTTGGTTCCCCAGACGGCCACGCCGATCATCAGCGTCAGGCTGACAGCCGCACCAGCATATTGGGTGTAGCGACCGGCAAGGTCCGTCAGACTGCCCCGGGCTTGCGCCTCGTCATATACTGCCATTACTGCCTCGTTTTTGGCGGGTTCTTATGACCCGCTTGCCTCTGACCTTTGGACGCTTAGCGCATCTCTTCGGCCGGTTTGACGCCAAGGATACCCAAACCACCTGCGATCACAACCTGAACGGCCCGGATTAGGGCAATCTTGGCTTGCGATGTTGCATTGTAGCCATCCTGAATAAAGCGAAGGGCGGTTTCCGCATTGCCCAGATTCCACAGACCGTGCAGATCAGACGCCAGATCATAAAGATAAAACGCGATCTTATGCGGCTCGTGGCCCTTGGCTGCGATTTCCACCATGCGCGGCCATTCGGCGACTTTGCGCGCAACGGCCAGTTCGGCGGCGTGGTTCAGCTTGGTCAGGTCAGCCCCGGCCAGCGTCGCGTCATCAACAACGATCCCCGCCTCGCGCGCTTTGCGCAGGACAGAGTTCACGCGGGCATGGGCGTATTGCACATAGAAAACCGGGTTGTCCTTGGACTGCTCGGTCACCTTGGCAAAGTCGAAATCCAGCGGCGCGTCGTTCTTGCGCGTCAGCATGTGGAACCGGGTAACGTCGGGGCCAACCTCGTCCACAACGTCAGATAGAGTGATGAACGTCCCTGCCCGCTTGGACATCTTGAACGGCTCGCCATTCTTATATAGTTTGACCAGCTGCGTCAGCTTGACGTCCAGCGGCACGCGGCCATCTGACAGCGCGCTGACTGCCGCCTTCATGCGTTTGACATAGCCGCCATGGTCCGCACCAAAGACATCGATCAACGAGTCAAAACCGCGTTCGATCTTGTCATAGTGATACGCGATATCGGGCGCGA
>CAWUXN010000087.1:0-4609 GCA_963926415.1 uncultured Loktanella sp. | reverse complement strand
GGTCTGTGCGGTGGCTTTAACGCCAACATCGCCAAGCTGGCCCGCGTTCAAGCGAAAAAGCTGGTTGCCGAAGGCAAGACCGTCAAAATTCTGACCGTCGGCAAAAAGGGTCGTGACAGTCTGCGTCGCGAACTGGGCGATCATTTCGTCGGTCACATCGACATGTCCGAGGTGAAGCGGATGTCCTATCCCGACGCACAGCGCGTCGCGAAGGATGTTTTGAACCGCTTTGACGCGGACGAATTCGACATCGCAACGATCTTCTTTTCGCGGTTCGAAAATATCGTGTCACAGCACCCGACCGCACAGCAGATCATCCCGGCAAAGTTCGAAGCCGTGGCGGACGCGAATGCCGCCAGCACGCTTTACGACTACGAGCCCAGCGAAGAGGCAATCCTTGCCGACCTACTGCCGCGCGGCGTCGCAACCCAGATCTTTGCCGCCTTGTTGGAAAACGCCGCGTCCGAACAGGGCGCACGTATGTCCGCTATGGACAACGCAACGCGCAACGCGGGCGACATGATCGACGACCTGACCATAGTTTATAACCGTTCGCGTCAGGCCAAGATCACGAACGAGCTGATCGAAATCATTTCGGGCGCTGAAGCGCTCTAAGAAGACTGGAGAAACACTTATGGCAAATGCAAAAGGCAAGATCACACAGGTGATTGGTGCCGTCGTGGACGTCCAGTTCGGGGATCACCTGCCCCAGATTCTGAACGCTTTGACGACTGACAACAATGGCAAGTTGCTGACCATGGAAGTGGCACAGCACCTTGGCGAAAACACTGTGCGCTGCATCGCTATGGACGCGACCGAAGGTCTGGTCCGTGGCCAGGAAGTCACCGATATGGATGACACGATCACAGTGCCCGTCGGCGACGCGACCCTAGGCCGCATCATGAACGTCGTCGGCGCACCGATTGACGAACGTGGCCCGATCGGGGAGACTGAGCGTCGCTCGATCCACGGCGATGCCCCCAGCTTTGAGGCGCAGTCGACCGCGTCCGAAGTGCTGGTGACCGGCATTAAGGTCATCGACCTGCTGGCCCCCTATGCAAAAGGCGGCAAGATCGGCCTGTTCGGCGGTGCCGGCGTGGGCAAGACGGTTCTGATTCAGGAACTGATCAACAACATCGCTAAAGTGCACTCGGGCTATTCCGTGTTCGCTGGCGTGGGCGAGCGGACCCGTGAGGGCAACGACCTTTACTACGAATTCATCGAATCCAAAGTCATCAACTTGGAAGACCTGACAAAGTCCAAAGTGGCGCTTGTCTACGGACAGATGAACGAGCCGCCGGGTGCCCGAATGCGCGTTGCTCTGTCCGGTCTGACGATGGCAGAAGCCTTCCGTGACCAGTCCGGTACCGACGTTCTGTTTTTCGTGGACAACATCTTCCGGTTTACGCAGGCTGGTTCAGAGGTTTCCGCACTTCTGGGTCGTATCCCCTCTGCCGTGGGCTACCAGCCGACGCTAGCGACGGACATGGGCCAGATGCAGGAACGCATCACGTCCACCAAGAACGGTTCGATCACGTCCGTGCAGGCAATCTATGTGCCCGCCGACGACCTTACTGACCCGGCACCTGCCACGTCCTTTGCGCACCTTGATGCGACCACGGTTCTGAACCGTGCTATCTCGGAAAAGGGTATCTACCCGGCTGTTGACCCGCTGGACTCAACTTCGCGTTTGCTCGATCCGGGCATCGTGGGCGAAGAGCACTATAAGGTGGCCAACGATGTTCAGCAGATGCTGCAGCGGTATAAGTCCCTGCAGGACATTATTGCCATCCTTGGCATGGACGAGCTCTCCGAAGAGGACAAGATGACAGTGACCCGTGCCCGTAAGCTGGAGCGTTTCCTGTCCCAGCCGTTCGACGTGGCAGAGGTGTTCACCGGTTCCCCGGGCGTCCAGGTCGCATTGGAGGACACGATTGCGTCGTTCAAGGCGGTTGTTGCTGGTGATTACGATCACCTGCCCGAGGGTGCCTTCTACATGGTTGGTGGCATCAATGAGGTTATCGCCAAAGCCGAGAAAATGGCCGCAGACGCGGCGTAAGGAGCGATCATGGCAGAAACTCTGCAATTCGATCTCGTCTCGCCCGAGCGCCGCTTGGCCTCGGTCGAGGCCTCCGAGGTGCAAATCCCCGGTGCCGACGGCGACCTGACGGCGATGGCGGGCCATGCGCCCACCATCACAACCCTGCGTCCGGGCGTTCTGCGCATTGTCCGCAGCGGCGGCGTTGACGAATTCGTGGTGCTTGGCGGTTTCGCTGAAATCACGGCGACGTCGGTGTCAGTTCTGGCCGAAAGCGCGCTGCCGCGCAGTGAGATGACGCAAGAAGTCTTTAACGGACTGATGGCTGACGCGCATGCCGAGATGACGAAGGCCAAGGGCCTGTTCGACAACGAACCCGGCCCGGTCGACGACGCGGCCAAGTTGATTGCGGATATGGTGGCCGTTGGCACCCACATCGGACTTGATCCAAAGCAATCAAATTTCGGCTAATCGCTGTATTTCGGTAGCAAGTTCAAAAAGGCCCCGGGTTTCGGGGCCTTTTTTCTGTCTTAAGAGCATTTTTTCACAGACTGGAGCATAGTTGACCATCTAATCCATTTTTTGGACTGAATACCAATGCGGAAATTCGCGAGCCATACTGTTGGCATCGATCAGGGCGACGTAGTCCTGTTCTCTGATTTCGAGGGCGATGGAAAAATGGGGACGGGCGAAGGGCCGCGCCTGACCGGTCGTGCCGTCCGCTAAGCTGAAAGCTATGACGCCGCACCGATCGTGCATGTGTCGCTGGCGATGTGGGATATTTCTAACGTTGCCAACGCGCGGGCCGATGTCTCGTTCTAGAATGTTACGCACGAAGGCTTTTATATTGTCTTCCGCCCCTGGGGCGACACGCGCGTTGCGCGTGTCCGGGCGGCATGGGTGAGCGTTGGCCAGATCGGACGCGACGATACCTGGGATCTTTAACGGCTGTACACGCCTTCGTAGATCGGCTGTAGCGTCTTGTGGTTGAACAGCGACGATACAGAGGTGCCGTTCCATGTGTTCAGGATCGCCTGCGCAAAGATCGGCGCGGTTTTCACGATGCGGATGTTCGGGCACGAGACAGTTTCCGGCTTTGGCATGATCGTGTCGGTGATCACCAGATTTTTCATCACGGACTTACTGACCCGTTCAATCGCCGGGCCCGACAGCACACCGTGCGTGATGTACGAATGCACTTCACGTGCGCCGTTTTCCATCAGTACTTCGGCAGCCTTGCATAGCGTGCCGGCAGTATCGACAAGGTCGTCCACAATCAGGCAAACGCGGTCTTTGACGTCACCGATGACCGTCATCTCGGCGACTTCGCCGGGCTTGCCGCGGCGCTTGTCTACGATGGACAGGGGTGCGCCAATACGCTGGGCCAGATCGCGGGCACGGGCCACGCCGCCGACGTCCGGGGATACGACCATAATGTCGTCCATCTGGTCCTTGAAGTTGTGCATGACGTCCAGCGCCCAAACAGGGCTAGCATAAAGGTTATCGACAGGGATGTCGAAAAAACCCTGAATCTGCGTGGCGTGCAGGTCCAGCGTCAAAATGCGCTCGATCCCTGCCTCAACCAGAATATTGGCGACCAGCTTGGCGGTGATCGGGGTTCGGGCCTTGCTTCGGCGATCTTGGCGGGCATAGCCGAAATAGGGCATGACGGCGGTGATCCGGGCTGCTGACGACCGGCGCAGGGCGTCGGCGATGATCAGCAGTTCCATCAAATTGTCGTTGGTCGGGTTCGACGTCGGTTGGATGATATACATATCCTCGCCGCGCACGTTTTCGAATACTTCGACAAAGATCTCGCCGTCGTTGAACCGTTCGACCCGCGCATCCACCAAGTTGACGTCCATGCCACGGTGCATTGACATGCGCGCTGCGACGGCTTCGGCCAGAGGACGGTTCGCGTTGCCGGAAATCAGCTTGGGTTCGTGCAGGTTCGCCATGGGGGGTCCTTATCGAATGCTTGCGGAATCGCCCGCGTTGACACCGCCTAGCACACCGCTACGGTCCCGAAAACACCAACGCTTGAAAGGCTGACTAAAATGGCTCACATCGACTACTTCTTCGCCACCATCAGCCCCTATACCTATCTGTGCGGGGTGCGCCCGGCAGAGATTGCAAAGGCACATGGCGCGACGATCACATATCGCCCGATTGACCTGATGAATGTTTTTTCGCGCACCGGCGGGCAGCCGCCGGCGGAACGGCATCCAAACCGGCAGGATTACCGGATGCAGGACATGCGCCGGCGCGCCGCGATGACGGGCAATCCAATGAACGCCAAGCCTGCGTTTTTTCCGACGAATCCCGCACCAAGTTCTTATGCCGTGATCGCGGCGCAGGCTACGGGCGGCGGCGATATTGGGGTTTTGGTTGCGGGCATCACCCGCGCTTGCTGGATGGAGGATCGCAACATCGCAGAGGATGACGTGATCCGCGATTGCCTGACAGCCGCTGGCTTTGATCCGATGCTGGCCGATAAAGGCCTGCTGGACGGGGCAGAGGCCTACCACCGCAACACAGAGGACGCAGTACGTCTTGGTGTTTTTGGTGCAC
>CAWUXN010000086.1:0-6007 GCA_963926415.1 uncultured Loktanella sp. | reverse complement strand
CGACGTGCCTGAGACCCCCGAGATGCGTATCGAGACTGAAGCATCCGAAGTCGATAACTGCGCGCATCAGGTCATCCTGAAGCTGGAATCGATGGGCCTGATCACCGGCTGATCCCACCCTGCCGGACAAAATAGAAAAGGCCGGACCCTCGTGTTCGGCCTTTTGCTTTGGTGCTCCCGCCGCGTAAATGACCGCGCAGGGCCCTGATTTCGGCACAGTTCTGCACAATAGCTAGCAATATCGTCACAAGTTTGTTTGGTGACGGCTAGCTGGAGTTTTTGATGCGTATCCTTGCCGTTGACGATGACGAGATCATCCTCGAAATCCTGCGCTCGCCGACGTGGCTGGGTGCCGATCATGACCTTGTCTGTGTGACATCTGCCGCCGCTGCGCTTGCGGAAATCGATGCCAGCCCGGTGCCGTTCGATGCCTTTTTGCTGGATGTGGTGATGCCAGAACGCGACGGAGTCAGTCTATGCGCCGACATCCGCGCCTTGCCGCCCTATGCGATGACGCCGATCATCATGATCACCGCGACGCAGGAACTTGGCGCGATGCAGCGGGCGTTTGACGCCGGGGCCACGGATTTCGTACGCAAGCCGCTGGATGGTCTGGAAGTGGGTGCGCGCATCACCATGGCCTGCATGCTGAACAAAAGCATCCGCCGCGAAAAAGAGGCGACTACGGGCCTGTCCGACATGCGGCGCAAGGCGATGATCGCCGGCGAAGGTGCTGGCCGCGCCGATCTTACCGCCGGGGCCATGCCGTTTCTGGCATTCAAGAACGAGCTTTTGCTGCTGCCTCAAGGGCTTCACGCGCTGTCGCTGTTCAGTGTGCGGGTGCCACCGTTCAAGGTGCCAAAGGTTGATCGGTCAAGCTGCGATATCCTGCAGCTTACACTGATTGGCATTTCGATCACGTCGGCCTTGCAGCGTAGCGAATCTCGAGTTGCCTATGCCGCGCAGGGGCTATTCGTGGGCGTCACCTTTGGCCGCAGACGCGAGGCGATGGATACGCTGCACAAGAATGCTGGCTCAGTGTTAAGGAAGAATTGGCAGGACGCGGCCTGTGGCGACAAGGTGCCGAACCTGATCTGCCAGCCGCTGTCCCCACTGGGGGTCTGGTCCGGCCGCAGCGCCGTGATGGCGCTGCAGGATTTGGCCACTCAGTTCAAAGGACCGCTTTTCATCGATCCTGATGTCTTGTCAAAGCGGTTGGTTGGTGCCTGAACTGGCACTGAACCCGCAGCTTAATGGAGCGTAACCAGTTGCATGTGATGCTCATCCGCCAAATGGGTCGCGATGCCCTGGCTTGCCACCAGTGCCACCTGTTCGCCCATCGTGTTGTGCACTGCGAATAGCGTTTTTAAATCGCCTGCCTGCGCACGCACGTCATCGGGCAGGTCGGCCGTCAAAACGGGCTTCAGATAGACGATATTCTGACCCAAGGTTTGTAGATCGTTTTTCGTGAACATGACTTATCCCTTCCGGATCTGTATTGTTTGAATAACGCGGTCGGGCTCACTTCGGTTCAGATCAATGTGCAACAGACCGTTTTCAATCGTCGCCGAACCGACCTCGACGCCTTCTGCCAGCACAAAGGATCGTTGGAACTGCCGGCCCGCGATGCCGCGATGTAGGAATACCCGCTCGCCCATGTCTTCGGTCAGGCGACCGCGCACTACCAGCGTCGAATCCTCGACCGTGATGGCCAGATCGTCTTCGGCAAAGCCAGCGACTGCCAGCGTGATGCGATAAGACCGTTCAGAGGTCTGTTCGATGTTATAGGGGGGGTAGCCGTCGTTCCCCGTCTTGGCGGTGCGTTCGACCAGACGTTCAAGCTGTTCAAACCCCAGCAGGAACGGATGGGCCCCCAAAGCCAGTTTCGTCATGCGATACGTCCTTATCTTCAAGCGACATCTGCAAAGCGGTCCCGCGTTTAGCAACCGCTCACCTCAATATGGGAACCTTTGCGCCATGTCGCAAGTCACGCTAGGCGCTTGCGTTTGCGGGACTGAAACCTCTAGGCGTTTTTGTCAAAAAGCGATAGGGTTACATCGACCCGGCACGGACGGCCCGTCGTGCGCAGATTGAAAGTCGACCATGAATTCCTCTCCCCGCATGAACGAGGCGGAGGTCCTGACAATCGAAATCGCTGTGCTGCGCGGCGAACATCGTGACCTTGACCTTGCGATAGCTGTTCTTCAGGAACGTCACCCCGGTGACGTGCTGACGCTCAGGCGCCTCAAGAAAAAGAAACTCTCGCTCAAGGATCTGATCGCAAGGCTTGAGGATCGCCTGAATCCCGATATCATCGCCTAAGGTCAATTACTTGCCGCTGCGTCCGCGCGCGGTATAAGGCACGCACAGTAGCACAAGGGGAACGTCATGGCAGACGTGCAAATCGGCATCATCATGGGTAGCCAGACCGACTGGCCCACGATGAAAGAAGCCGCGGACATCCTTGATGCGTTGTCCGTACCTTACGAGAAAAAGATCGTCAGCGCCCACCGCACGCCGGACCGGCTGTGGGATTATGGCAAAACCGCCGTCGATCGCGGGTTGCAGGTCATCATTGCCGGGGCAGGGGGCGCGGCACATTTGCCCGGCATGATGGCATCCAAGACTCGTGTGCCCGTCATTGGCGTGCCGATCCAGACCAGCGCCTTGTCCGGCGTCGACAGCCTGTATTCCATCCTGCAGATGCCGCGTGGCTTTCCGGTCGGGACCATGGCCATCGGTGCCGCTGGTGCCGCCAACGCAGGCCTGATGGCCGCCGCTGTCCTTGCGCTGCACGACCCCGCCTTGGCGCAGCGCCTTGACGAGTGGCGCAGCGATTTGTCCGCCTCTATTCCGCAGGAACCCAGTGATGACTGAACCGCTCGCACCCGGCGCAACCATAGGCATCTTGGGCGGCGGCCAACTTGGGCGCATGCTGTCCGTCGCGGCTGCGCGTCTGGGCTTCAAGACCTGCATCTTTGAACCGGCCGGCGACTGCCCCGCGTCCCATGTCGCGAACTTTCACACGCAGGCGGATTATGACGATACCGATGCGCTGACGCGCTTTGCGCAGTCCTGCGATGTCATCACCTTTGAATTTGAAAACATCCCCACCGCGGCCCTTGATACAATCGAGGCGCTGCGCCCGATCCACCCGCCCCGCACGGCCCTCGCCACCTCTCAGGACCGGCTGACGGAAAAGTCGTTCCTGCAAGGTCTTGGTCTGACCACTGCCCCGTTTGCCGACATCACGGATACCGCCAGTCTGGATGCCGCATTGGCCGACATCGGTACTCCGGCGATCCTGAAAACCCGCCGCATGGGCTATGACGGCAAGGGTCAAGCGCGGATCATGGCACCCACTGACGCGGCCGCTGCGCTGGCTGAGATGAATGGCCAACCCGCGATCCTTGAAGGATTCGTCGATTTCACGCACGAGGTATCGGTCATCGCCGCCCGCGGACAGGACGGTTCCGTTGCCTGTTTTGATCCCGGCCAGAACGTTCACCATGGCGGTATCCTGCATACAACCACCGTTCCCGCGACCCTGACGCCGACCCAGCGCACCGACGCGATCCTGATCGCCGCGCGCATCCTGAACGCACTCGATTACGTCGGTGTTCTGGGGGTAGAGCTTTTCGTGACACCCAAGGCACTGATCGTGAATGAGATCGCACCCCGCGTGCACAACTCCGGGCACTGGACCCAGAATGGCTGTGCCATCGACCAGTTCGAACAGCATATCCGCGCCGTTGCCGGTTGGCCGCTGGGTGATGGCTCGCGCCACAGCAACGTGGTGATGGAAAACCTAATCGGCGATGACATGGACCGTGTTCCGTTGATTGCCAAGAAATCTGCCAGCCTGCACCTTTACGGCAAACCGCAGGCGCGTCCGGGTCGCAAGATGGGCCACGTCAACCGCGTCACAGGTCCCAAGACTTGATATAGCCTCTTGGGCGCGACCCCGGCCCTCATATTTGGCCGTTCCGATAAACCATTTGGCAACCATTAAGCTCCTAACTGTTAACCGTAGTTAACGCGGATAGTAGCCATGGTCGCGATGGCCTATACTGTCGCCTTTGGCGGCATCGACGCGCGACTTCTGCAGGTGCAATGCGCGATCAGCCCCGGGCTGCTGGGCTTTTCCATCGTCGGCCTGCCCGACAAGGCAGTGTCGGAGGCACGCGAGCGCGTGCGCGTCGCACTGACATCAATGGCCATCGCGCTGCCCAGTCAGCGCATCAGCACCAATCTGTCCCCCGCCGACATGCCGAAAGAGGGCTCTCCTTTCGACTTGCCCATTGCGCTGGCCGCGCTCGCCGCGCTGGACGTCGTGCCGCATGAAGAGGTCTCTGACCTTGTCGCGCTGGGTAAATTGTCCCTCGGAATGGTACGCTGGTCCCGGTTGTTGGCGCGCTGCCCGTCGCTTTGGCCGCGGGAGAGGGCGATTGGTCCCTGATGTGCCCTGCCTCGTGCGAGGCAGAGGCTGCTTGGGTCGACAGCGTTCGCGTCATCGCGCCTGCGACACTGGCGTAGGCGATCGGGCATCTGACAGGCCGCGCGGTTCTTGACCCCGCCGTGCCCAGCGATGTGACCCACGCCAGCGGCGCGCGCTGTTTGTCAGAAGTCAAAGACCAGGAACGCGCTAAACGCGGGTTAGAGATTGCCGCCGTCGGGCGGCACCACATGCTTCTGGTGAACAGGCCCGGAATCCTTCCCGCCCGGACCCCGCATCAGGCGTTGGAGGCGCCGATGATCCATTCCCTCGCCGGTTTGCTGGACGAGGGCGGTATTTCCCGCACCCGGCCCCTCTGCGAGCCGCACTACACCGCGTTTATGGCAGCCATTGTCGGCGGGGGGCGTGGCGCGAAGCGGGGAAAATCAGTTTGGCCCATAACGGCGTGCTGTTCATAGACGAATTTCCAAAATTACCCCACACCGTGTTGGAAACCTTGCGCCAACCGATCGAGATTGGCGAGGTCGTTGTCGCCCATACCAATGCCCACGGCCGCTATCCCTGCCTCTTCATGCTTGTGGCCGATGCGTCCGATGCTTGCGGCCATGCCCCGATCTGCGGAGAGGACTACATGGGCCGGATCAGCGGTCCGCTTACGGACCGTTTCGATCTGCCGATCTAGGTGCCGTCGGTTGCCTTTACCGTTCTGGCCCTGCCGATTTAGAGCGACAACTCTGCTGATATTGCGGCCCGCGTGGCGCAGGCCCGCGCCGTGCAGGTCGCCCGCTATGATGGCCACGCCGGGATGTGGGCGAATGCCGACGCGCAGGCTGCAGTGCCGGAACAGGTCGCGACCCCGGACACTGAAGGGTTGCTGCGCGTGGCGCGGACGATTGCGGATCTGGACGGATCAGCGGGCGTGCGGCGCACTTATATCGCCGAGGCTTTCAGCTTTCGTCTGAACCTTGCGAAACAGGGCTGATAGGAGATCGCCTGCGCCGATGCCTTTTAGGTGCATTTGGCTTCGTAAAATCACCGTGGCGGGACTGTATTTTACCAAATGAAGACGGGCGATCGCGGTTGCAGGAGTGTCATGAACACGGGCCACGCAGTCGGTCGGCGACGGTTTTGTCCCGGCAGAAGGCGTTGCCGAAGCCGAAGGTGCGGCCGTCCAGTTACATCAGGTGGGTGACGGGATTGCCGGAGTAATACCTACGGCCTTAATCTTTGACCGTTTTTGCATAATCACGGGTTGTGATGGATTTGACGACCTCGATGTCGTTGGCGAAGAAGTTCCATGCGTCGCAGCATTTCGTGACGATCTCTTGGTAGGTCTCGAAGACGCAGATGGCGAGGCGGTTGGCTCGCAGGTAGGCCCAGACATTCTCGATTGGATTGAGTTCAGGGGCGTAGGGCGGAAGCAGCACGAGGGTGATATTGACGGGCACCTCCAAGGCTTTTGCTGCATGCCAGCCTGCCCCGTCGAGCACGAGAGTGGCATGCGCGCCCTTGGCGACCGCCCGTGAGATTTCGACGAGATGGGCGTTCATG
>CAWUXN010000085.1:0-3184 GCA_963926415.1 uncultured Loktanella sp. | reverse complement strand
GAATCCCCTCGCCAGCAGCCCGGTGATGAACCCCGCCAGCACATCACCAGCCCCCGCCGTCGCCAGCCATGGCGCGCTGCGGTCATAGATTGCCGCGTTAATGCAGCAGCGACCCGACGGGTCCGCAATCACCGTATCAGGCCCCTTGAACAGCACAGTGCATCCCGCGCGTTGCGCCGCTTCCCGCGTGGCATCCACCTTGGAATAGGCCGGGCCCGTCATCGCGGGCGCATTCAGCTTTTCAGAGATGTCCGGGAACAACCGCGCGAACTCCCCTGCATGCGGCGTCAGCACGCATTTGCCGTGCAACGCGGCAAACAGGTCTGCATCCTGCGACAGCAACGTAAGCGCATCCGCATCCAGCACGGTGCTACGCCCCGCAGCCAAGGCCGCACGGACCAAAGCCGCCTCTCTCGCGCCGGTCCCCATACCCGGACCCAGACACAGCGCATTGATTCGCGGATCCTGCAGCGCCGCGCTTAGATCACCTGCGTCCTTGACCTTGCGCAGCATCACCGCATTCAACTGCGCCGCATTCTCGATCAGAGCCGCAGGCGGACAACCCACCGTCACCGCCCCGGCCCCAATCCGCAGCGCCCCCCGCGCCGCCAGCCGCGCAGCACCGCCATGGCCGACGCCGCCGGACAGGATCAGCGCGTGGCCATCCGAATACTTGTGACCTGCATCTTGCGGGTCCTTACCAATCCATGGGAGATTGCTCCATTCACCAGCCTCAAACCACCATCGCTCAGCTATCGTGACTGCCGTAGAATGATCGATATATATCGCACCGTTCTCATTCTTACGTTGATGCAGAACCTGGCACGACAGGGGTCGGTTGATACCCAACGGCACCGTTACCAGTCTGGCTGCGCTCACACCGCCACGGGACAACACATGACCAAGCTTGGCAAACGCGAAGGTCACAGTCAGATGCGCGCCCACGGCAAGACTAGAATCGTCGCCAATGATCCGGCCACTATCGGCACACAGCCCCGAAGGAAGATCGACCGCGACCACGTAAGGTCCATCGTCATTAAGATTCGCAGCATGAGCCAAATCGCACACGTCGAGAAAATCTTTTAGACCGAACAATGGGCGCGTTAGCCCGGTGCCAAACAAGGCATCAACACACAATGTAACGTCAGTGGTCGCTCCTCGTAGAAGATGTGACACCTTTTCTTCGTCTTCTTCAGAAGGTTTGGGGAAATTTAACAGCTGCACTGCCCCCATCGCCGCCCACCGTTCATAATTCACCCGCGCATCCGGCGGGAGTGCCCCGGCATCGCCATACAGAAAAACCTCCACCGCCCAGCTCGCATCCCGTAGCAGACGCGCCACAACAAACCCGTCACCGCCATTATTCCCCGGCCCGCACAACACAACAGCGCGGCGTCCCGTTTTTTCTCGTTCCAAATACCTCGGGGGTGCGGGGGCTGGCCCCCCCTGCGGCGCGGCACCGGGCGCAAGCGCGGGCCACTGCGCAAAAATCGCATCTACTACGCCCTGCCCGGCCCGCTCCATCAACTCTAGCCCGATGACTGCGCCAGACTCGATTGCCGCGCTCTCAACGGCGCGCATTTGGGCAGCGGTCAGTAGTTCGGTCACAGTTTCAGCACCTATAGTTTTTAAATTGCTCAAAAAACAATCACACCGCACATTTTTGAAGCGCATAGCTCAAATTCTGCGGCTCTTCGCTTGCACCTTGCGCGCCATGAATTGTTCCTGTCTGTCTATGATGGTCTGACCGCGACAAGACCGCAACCAAAGGGGGCGAACCTGTGAAAAAGATCGAAGCCATCATCAAGCCGTTCAAGCTGGACGAAGTGAAAGAAGCCTTGCAGGAGGTCGGCATTCAAGGCCTCTCTGTTGTCGAGGTCAAAGGTTTTGGCCGCCAGAAGGGCCATACTGAACTTTATCGCGGTGCCGAATACGTAGTCGATTTTCTGCCAAAGGTGAAACTGGAAATCGTAATAGCCGACGATCAGGTCGACGCGGCCATCGCGGCGATCATCACGGCCGCCAAGACCGACAAGATCGGCGACGGCAAGATTTTCGTCTCTCCTGTAGAGCAGGCGATCCGGATCCGCACAGGCGAAACTGGCGACGACGCCCTGTAAAGGCGCGATTGCCCAACCACACGATCAAGACTGAAAAGGACCTCTCCACATGAGTACCAAAGATTTTCTAAAACTAATCAAGGATGAAGAGGCCGACTACGTCGACATCCGCTTCACCGATCCAAAGGGCAAGCTGCAGCACGTCACGATCGTGGCTGACCTGGTCGACGAAGATTTCGTCGAAGAAGGATTCATGTTCGACGGCTCCTCGATTGCCGGCTGGAAGTCGATCGACCAGTCCGACATGAAACTAATGCTGGACACTACCAGCGCCTACGTCGATCCGTTCTATGCGGAAAAGACCGTCTGCGTGCATTGCACCGTGGTCGAGCCCGACACCATGGAACCCTACGACCGTGACCCGCGCGGCACCGCCGAAAAGGCCGAGGCCTACCTGAAGGCGTCCGGCATGGGCGACACGTTCTATTGCGGCCCAGAAGCTGAATTTTTTATCTTCGACGATGTCCGCTACTCCGTATCGATGAACAAAGTGTCCTTCCAGGTCGACGCTATCGACGGCGCATGGAACACTGACACCGATTTCCGTTCGGAAACTGGCGTAGGCAACACCGGCCACCGTCCGGGTGTCAAGGGCGGCTACTTCCCAGTCAACCCGATCGACGATGCGCAGGACATGCGCGGCGAGATGCTGTCCACCATGAAGCGCATGGGCATGAAGGTCGACAAGCACCACCATGAAGTCGCCTCCTGCCAGCACGAACTTGGCCTGATATTCGGCACGCTGACCCACCAGGCGGACGAGATCCAGAAGTACAAGTACGTCATCCACAACGTGGCACAGGCTTACGGAAAATCGGCAACCTTCATGCCAAAGCCGATGTCCGGCGACAACGGCACCGGTATGCACGTAAACATGTCGATCTGGAAAGACGGCAAGCCGCTCTTTGCTGGCGACAAGTATGCTGACCTGTCTCAGGAAGCGATCTACTTCATCGGTGGCATCCTGAAGCACGCAAAGGCGCTGAACGCGATCACCAACCCGACCACTAACAGCTACAAGCGCCTGATACCCGGCTTCGAAGCCCCTGTTCTGCGCGCATATT
>CAWUXN010000084.1:0-9467 GCA_963926415.1 uncultured Loktanella sp. | reverse complement strand
AAGTCCCAACTAAAGTGTATGTGCTCTTCAAATTGTGCGTCGTAAAGAGCGTGGCTGAAATGGTAAAAAAGCGGAAAGTAATTTTGTGCGTCTACGACCATCTCATCTGTCGTAAACGAGATTTCGACGTAGCCAGTCTTTCGGCATCCAGATGCATCCGTGACAAAGCCGCTTGAACAGCCGATCGTCATAAGACCTGTGTCGGGGCCGTTGATGAACTTAACGAGATGCATCAAGGCCTCGTCACCCTGAAGTTCTGCCATCTCCAGCATCGCCTCTGGATTGGTCTTTAGGTCAATGAACCCGAAGTTCTGCGCACCATCTTCACGCTGTTCACCAGCATTATACGGTATGGATTTGGCCTCATGACTGACTGTCAGGTCGTTAAGATAAGTCATACGCACGAGGCTCCGTGAAAGGATGAGTGTTGCGGACCTTTAATGTCGATTAAGGCGGAACGCCAATTTTAGGCTTTGGACCAATTAATCTATTTCAAGCCGGTCGGCCTGCATGATGCAAGTCCCCAAAGCTAGGGGGGCTTTATGAGCAATGCCATTGCCAAACCGATCCGCGGCGGAAAAGGTGTCCATCGTATCCAATTGCTCAACTCCAAAACTAAAGCAACGCGTACCGACAGATGAAATCGAGGTTTTATGCCTGGGTGTGAAACACCTCAGTTGCAGGTTAATTTGCCAATATTATCAAGTACTTGCAAGATAAATGGCTCCGACGGTAGGGATCGAACCTACGACCAATTGATTAACAGTCAACTGCTCTACCGCTGAGCTACGTCGGAAAACCTGCGGACGCTATAACAACCCGGTTTCGGCGCGTCCAGACCCAAAAGCAGCGATTCTTGCACAAAGTTTTGCAGGCCGCTGAAGGGGCGTTGCGCGGGCCCGTGCGGACAGAATGTTAGCGCTCTCAGTCGCTTTTTGTACGAATGATGCGCAGTTTTGGTAAAATGAATTGACCACTGCAGGCCGCTGTTTATAAGTTCACATGAGGCAAAACCGATAAGTTGCGACTTTGCCCAACAGGAGGATAAAAATATGAAACGCAGACAATTTTTGACGTCCGCTGCCGTTGGTACTGCTGCCACGACGCTGGCGACACCGATGCTGGGACAAAGCCGCATCGAAATGAACATCGTATCCACGTGGCCGCGTGACTTCCCAGGTCTGGGAACGAGTGCGCAGCGTCTGGCCGCCCGTATCGAAGAACTGACAGAGGGCCGCATTGCGGTTCAGTACTTCGCCGCTGGTGAGCGTGTGGGTGCATTCGACAGCTTTGATGAAGTCGCATCGGGCAACTCTCAGGCCTACATTGGTGCCGACTACTACTGGAAGGGCAAGCACGCTGGCTGGTCCCCGTTCACCGCGATTCCCATGGGCCTGACCTACACGGAAATCGACGCGTGGATGAAGTTCGGCGGCGGCCAAGAGCTGTATGAAAAGCTGGGTGACGAATTCGGCGTTATCGGCTTCCCTGCTGGAAACACCGGCGTTCAAATGGGCGGTTGGTTCAACAAGGAGATCGAATCCGTTGACGATCTCCGTGGCTTGAAAATGCGTATCCCCGGTCTTGGTGGCGACGTCATGGCGAAACTCGGCGCGTCCCCTGTGTCTGTCCCAGGTGGTCAAATCTACGAAAACCTGGTGTCCGGCGCTATCGACGCGACCGAATGGGTCGGTCCTTGGAACGACTACTTCCTCAAGCTTTACGAAGCCGCCAAGTACTACTACTGGCCGGGCTTCCACGAGCCAGGCTCGCAGCTGTGCATGGGCATGAACAAGACCTGGTGGTCGACCGTTCCGGCCATTGATCAAACCATGATCAAGATCGCCTGCGCCGAAGAAAACGCACTGTCGATGGCGGAAAATAACGCCAACAACGGTACGTACCTGAAGAAGCTGATCAACGAATACGGTGTCGAGCTGCGTGAATTCAACGACGACGTCTACGACGCCTTCGGGACCGCGTCGGCAGAAGTCAACGAAGAAGCACGCGATCACAGCCCGCTGGCAGCGGAAATCTTCGACAGCCACCTCAAGGCACGCTCCGAGATCGGTGCATGGACGGCACTTTCTGATGCCGCCTATGTCGTTAAGCGGAACCGCGTCCTCGACATGTAATCGCCCGCAGGGCATATCCGGGCTAAACGGTTCGGCGCGTACGGGGCGGGCATTGCCCGCCCCGTACGATGTTAAATAAAAAAAGTGAAGCATTCGGGGGGGACGGGATGAAAACGCAAATGACGTCGCGCGCATTGATGGCGCGTGGTTTTGGCTGGACGGTGCTGGCCGTGTTGGCCGCATACATGATAAACGTCGTGCTGCAGTTCTGGTTTGACTTTCCCGGAGTGATTGCAACCGTAACCGGACAAGGTTCCGTGCTGGGTCTGGTGCAGGTCGCAATTCTGCTGGCTGCCGCTGCGCTGGCTATCGGCTATGTGATGACGACGCCCGATACCGCGCTTCGGGTCGATGCGACCCGGATCAGCAACTTCAACCGATTGTTGGTGCGATCGGCCTTCTTTGTCGTCCTGTTGGTCGGAGTGGGCGACGCGATCCTATCATTTTTGCGGGTGCAGAACATGCTGGACGGCATCGTCGGCAGTGATCTGTCATCCAATCTGGGCCGCGCGGATTTCCGCGGCATGTATTTCCACGTCCCGCTGATGCTGATCGGCATCGTGCTGGGTTCTGTGACGCGTGGCCTTGGCTTTATCTGGCTGTCCCTGCTTGTCGTCGGCGCAGAGCTTTTGATCGTTCTGTCCCGCTTCGTCTTTTCATATGAACAAGCCTTCATGGCCGACCTTGTACGGTTTTGGTACGGCGCACTGTTCCTCTTCGCCTCGGCCTATACCCTGTTAGAGGAAGGCCACGTCCGTGTTGACTTATTCTATGCCGCCATGCGCCGCGAAACCAAGGGGCGCGTTAACGCCGCTGGGTCCGTCGTGTTGGGGATGGCGCTGTGCTGGACGATCCTGCTGCTGGGCTTTGGGACATCATCGTCGATCATCGTCGGCCCAATCTTGGTGTTTGAAATCACCCAGTCTGGCTTTGGCATGTACGTCAAATATATGATGGCGGGTTTTCTGGCGATTTTCGCCATCACCATGATGATACAATTCGTGGTCCAGTTTCTGGAAGCCATCGCCGACAAGCGCGGCGAACCGGGCGCGCGTGAAACGCACGCCGACATGATCTGAGCGGGGACACGACATGGAACTTTTCTTTCTTCTAATGCTGCTGGTCGTAATGGCGGCGGCACTGGGCTCCGGTTACCCCGTAGCCTTTGCCCTTCCGGGCTCTGCAATCCTGACCGTCGGCGTCGCTGCCGCCGCTGGCTATTTGTTCGAGGGGGCGACCGACGCCTATTTCGCCAACGGCGGCCCATCTCAGTGGTTGTCGGCTGGTGTCACCAACTTGCGTGGCGTCTATTGGGAACCGGAGCGCGACACTCTTATCGCCATCCCCCTGTTTATTTTCATGGGCATCATGCTGCAGCGGTCCAAAATTGCCGAAGACTTGCTTGTCAATATGGCGCAGCTGTTTGGCCCAATCCCAGGCGGCCTTGGCATTTCGGTCGTCGTCGTGGGCGCGCTGCTGGCCGCAACGACGGGCATCGTCGGCGCGACTGTTGTCGCAATGGGCATGATTTCGCTGCCAGCCATGATGCGTAATGGCTACTCTAACTCTCTTTCCTCTGGCGTCATCGCCGCGTCGGGCACGCTGGGGCAGATCATTCCGCCTTCTATCGTGCTCATCATTCTGGCTGACCAGCTTGCCTCTGCCGTCGATCAGGCTGGTACCTCGCGCCAGGAACTCTACAAGGTTGCCACAGGCGAGATTTCGATGCCGTCGGAATTTGCCATCGTGTCCACGTCTGCTGGTGACATGTTCCTTGGTGCGCTTGTGCCGGGTCTGCTGTTGGTGGGTATCTATATCCTCTATGTGCTGTCCGTCGCGATTTTTCGCCCCAAAATGGCACCTGCCGTTCCATACGAAGGCAAGTATGACGCCAGATTTCTGGGTAACGTCCTGCTCGCCATGGTGCCGCCTCTGGCTCTGATCCTGATGGTTTTGGGTTCAATTATTTCCGGTATTGCCACGGTGAACCAGGCCGGTGCCATCGGTGCCGCCGGTGCGCTGATTATGGCCGGCTACCGCCTGCATCCCGAAGGGCGCAGTGGTCGTTTTATCCCTGCGATCATCGCGGCGGCTGGCCTTATTCTAGTTGCCTGGACGGTGTCGAACTACAATACCAACGTCCTGAACATGCAGTCCGCGTCCGACAAGTTCGGTGTCACGCTGGCCGCGATCGGCGTCGGGATGATCGTGCTGTCCATCGTCTGGTCTGGCGTGCGTGCCTTCTATAACGAAGACGCTCTGACCGGCGTCATGGTGGAAACCGCCAAGACGACATCCCTGGTGTTTATCATCCTGCTGGGTGCCGCCATGCTGACGGCCGCTTTCCGCGCCTTTGGCGGTGAAGAACTGGTCAAACACTTCCTCGAAGGATTGCCGGGCGGGTTCTGGACCAAGTTCATGATTGTCATGGCAGTGATCTTTGTTCTTGGCTTCTTTCTGGACTTCATCGAAATCGCCGTGGTCGTGGTGCCGATCGTCGCCCCGATCCTGCTGGCAGATCCGCAGGCCAACGTCAGCGCTGTCTGGCTTGGCGTGATGATCGGTCTGAACCTTCAGACCTCGTTCCTGACACCGCCATTCGGCTTTGCACTGTTCTATCTGCGCGGGGTCGCTCCGGCGGCGGTTAAGACGATCCAGATCTACAAGGGCGTCGTGGCCTTTATCGGTCTGCAGATCGCCGCGCTGATTATCGTGGCCTTTAACCCGCCGCTGGTTAACTATCTGCCCGCGCGCACTTCTCTGACGGCCGAAAACGCGCCGCCGCCCGTGAACCCTGCGCTGCAATACTGCATCGAGGAATACGTGACCGCTGCCTTCGATACGCGCGGTGACCAGATTGCCGCCGCCATCGCCGGGGCGGGTGCGCTGGACGTGTCCTACCTGCCGAAAGACCTGCGAGACGATTGGGCCGAGGGTCTGGAAAAGGCGCAATCCGTTCCCGGTCTGGTGACCGAGATCGAGACTACTCGCGACCTTCAAACTGCAGGTTCTATCGATTACCGTCCGGAACATACCATCGTGCGCGCTTTGCAGCGTGACATGCTGATCCGGACCAAGGAAGTCGAAGATCTGCGGATTCGGGCGTCGCGTGGCTTTGGCGACTCCGAAGGGCAGACCGCCCGCGCGGACAAGCTTCAAGCAGAGGTGGACGTCCTGCAGGCGCAAATTCCCGCCACATGGAGCGAAACGCAGACCACTTACAACGCGATCAACAAGCAAAACGAAACCGCTCGTAACATCTATCGCCGCACGGTCGATCAGGCCTACGCGCCAGTGGTGGAACTGAAGGCGGTCATCGCTAGCGCTGATGCGCTTGCGCAGCTTGGCGCGCCGATCGCTGCACTGGCTGCTGATGCCGCCAGCATGGATGGCGACACCGCTGACACCCGCTTCAAAGAAGTGGAATCGATGTTTGGCGGCGTCGACGGTGGACGTGAAATCCGTGGCCTGCTGTCTGATGCTCGCAAGGAAATCGACGACCGGTCTCCGGATCTGGAACGTGCGATGGAATACATCGCCGAGGCGCAGGCCCTGTTCGCCCAAGAAGTGACATGGCGCACCCGCGCCAAGTCGGAACTGCTGCCGGGGATTGAAGCCTATGATGCGCAGATCAACGACACCATTGGCCTGCGTCAGCAGCCTCGTCTGCCACGCCCACAGGCTTTGGAAGTCGCGTCGTGCTCGTCGCATCACCGCGACATCTCGCTGAACTTCTAAAGCGATAAACATGTTGCAAAAGGCCGGGACTTGTTCCCGGCCTTTTCATGTCCGGACCGCAGCAGCCCTGTGCGCTCATGCACCTATCGCCGCTGCGAGCCGCAGAGTATTGAGCGCGCTAACACAGACGAAGGGTGCCATATGACTGCCATTGTGTCCGTCACGAACCTGCGAAAATCCTATGATACAGGGTTCGAGGCGTTGAAGGGGATCAACCTCGATATTGAAGAAGGCGAGATTCTCGCCCTGCTTGGCCCCAACGGGGCTGGCAAGACGACTTTGATTTCAACCATTTGCGGGATCACCGTTCCGACCTCTGGCATCATCACGGTCGGTGGCTTTGATACCGTCCACGAATACCGCGCCGCGCGCAGCCTGATCGGGTTGGTGCCGCAGGAAATCAATCTAGAGCCGTTTGAAACCGTGCAAAACACCGTCCGCTTTTCGCGCGGGCTGTTCGGCAAGCCCCGCGACGATTCCCGCGTTGCCGCGATCTTGAAATCCTTGTCGCTGGACGACAAGGCAACCGCCAAGATCAAGGAGCTGTCGGGAGGCATGAAGCGCCGGGTTTTGATCGCCAAGGCGCTGGCTCATGAGCCGCGCGTGCTGTTCCTTGATGAGCCCACCGCAGGCGTGGACGTGGAATTGCGCAAGGATATGTGGAACGTCGTCGCCGATCTGAAACGCGCAGGCGTCACGATCATCCTGACCACTCATTATATCGAAGAGGCCGAGGCCATCGCCGACCGCATCGGAGTCATCAGCAAGGGCCAGATCCTTCTGATCCAGGACAAGGTCGAGATGATGGCCCAAATGGGCAAAAAGCAACTGCGCGTCGATCTCGCTACCCCCGCAGCGTCCATCCCCGAAGCCTTGGCCCATTACGACCTGACGCTGGAAAAGGACGGCACCGTGCTGGTCTATACCTATGACACCCGGCAGGAACGCACCGGCATCCGCACCCTGCTGAACGACATGGCCAACGCCGGCCTGACCATGACCGACCTGCAGACGCAGCAAAGCAGCCTCGAAGACATCTTTGTCGGACTGGTAAAGGACAACTCATGAACCTGACCGCGATAAAATCCATCTACCGCTTCGAAATGGCGCGGTTCTTCCGCACCATCACGCAGTCCCTGATCAGCCCGGTGCTGTCCACGTCGCTGTACTTTGTCGTCTTCGGCACCGCCATCGGCAGCCGTATCGAGACGGTCGAGGACGTCAGCTATGGCGCGTTTATCGTGCCCGGTCTGATCATGCTGTCCGTGATGACCCAGGCGACAAGCAATGCCAGCTTCGGCATCTATTTTCCGAAATTCATCGGCACGATCTATGAGTTACTCTCTGCGCCCGTGAATTTCATCGAGATCACCATCGGCTACGTCGGGGCGGCAGCGACCAAGGCGCTGTTCATCGGCTCAATCATCTTCATCACCGCCTTCTTTTTCGTCGATATCCAAGTCGCGCACCCCTTCTGGATGCTCGCGTTCCTGATCATGACCTGCATAAGCTTTTCGCTGCTGGGCTTCATTATCGGTATCTGGGCCGGCAACTTTGAACAACTTCAGCTGATCCCGCTCCTGATTATCACGCCGCTCGTGTTTCTTGGCGGCTCGTTCTACTCCGTTACCATGCTGCCCCCCGTCTGGCAGACGATCACGATGTTCAACCCCGTCGTTTATCTGATCTCTGGCTTCCGCTGGGCGTTCTTTGACGCTGCAGACGTGCCCGTCGGGCTGTCACTGCTGGCGATCAGCGCGTTCATGGGGGTCTGCCTGATCGCGATCTGGTGGATCTTCCGTACAGGCTGGCGCATTCGGCAATAACCACGCCCGTAACCGGGGTGCCAACCCTTGCCCCACGGGGGCAGGGGGCATAGATCGGGAGGATGAAAATCAAACTTCCGTTCCTGAACCGCGACCCGCTGGTCAATGTCGTTCGCCTGCAAGGTGCCATCAGCACCTCAGGCCGCGGCCTTGACGATCCGTCGCTTGCCCCGGTCCTGCAAAAAGCATTTACCAAGGGCAAGCCAAAGGCCGTCGCGCTGCAGATCAACTGCCCCGGGGGCAGCCCCGTGCAGTCGTCCCTGATAGCGGCTCGCATCCGCCGCCTGTCACAGGAAAACGACGTCCCCGTTATTGCCTTTGTCGAGGACGTCGCGGCCTCGGGCGGCTACTGGCTCGCTTGCGCTGCCGATGAAATCTACGCCGACGTTGGCTCGCTGGTCGGGTCCATCGGCGTGATTTCTGCTGGCTTCGGCTTTCACGAGCTGATCGACCGCTACGGCGTCGAACGCCGGGTCCATACCGCTGGCACCAGTAAATCCATGCTCGACCCCTTCCGCCCGCAAAACACGGAAGACGTCCAAAAGCTCGAAGGCTGGCTGACCGATCTTCACGACATCTTTATCGCCTACGTTAAATCCCGGCGCGAGGCGCATCTGGACGACGATCCCGCCATCTTCTCGGGCGAGGTTTGGATCGGCCAGAAGGCACAGGCAAAGGGCCTAATAGACGACATCGGCCACCTTGTCCCCGTGATGAAGGCCATCCATGGCGACAATGTAAAATTCCGCCGGTATGGTCCGAAAAAGTCGCTATTTTCCCGCCTTGGCGCGCGCATCATGGGCGACGCTATCGGCACGATAGAGGATCGCAGCGCCTTTGCCCGGTTTGGCCTGTAAATGCTGATCAAGGTAGCGGCACTGTTTTTGGTCTTTTTCTTCGTGCTCGGGCTATTCGGCAAATGGCGATTTCCTGGACAAAAGCAGATGGCCGCGGCCAAGTTCCCCAAATGCGGGCGCTACAATATTGGTAAAGGCCCCTGCGCCTGTAAAAAGGGAAATCCCTGAATGGAATGGTTCCTTGCCGCCGCTGGCCTGATCATCCTGATTTTTGCCGGCGATTCCTTGGTCAAGGGCGCGGTCAACTTGGCGCTGCGCCTTGGCGTGCCCGCGCTGATCGTCTCGCTGACTATCGTGGCCTTCGGTACCTCTGCGCCGGAATTGCTGATCTCGGTCCAGTCGATCCTTGACGGTGTGCCGGGGCTGGCACTGGGCAACGTGGTCGGATCGAACACGGCGAACGTGCTGCTGGTGCTGGGCTTGCCGGCGCTGCTAGCGGTGATGCATACGTCCGAACTCAATGTGCGCTCCAGCTATTTGCAGATGCTGGCTGCGACCGTTCTGTTCATCGCACTGTGCTTTACCGGCACGCTGAACTGGATCAGCGGCCTGATCCTGCTGGCCGGTCTGATGGCGATGCTGACCAGCGCCGTTCTCGCCACCCGCCGCAGCCCCTATGTGGAAGAGGTCGACGGCGCGGACCCCTCGATGCCTTGGCCCAAGATCATTCTGTTTCTGGTGCTGGGCCTGATCGGCCTGCCCATCGGATCCGAACTGCTGATCCGCGGCGCTACAATCATCGCGGAAAATTTCGGCCTGTCCGACAGCGTCATCGGCCTGACACTGGTCGCCGTCGGCACGTCGTTGCCAGAACTGGCTACTACTGTAATGGCGGCCCTGCGCCGTCAGGCCGACGTCGCATTGGGTAACGTGATCGGGTCCAACATGTTCAACCTTCTGGGTATCATGGG
>CAWUXN010000083.1:0-6782 GCA_963926415.1 uncultured Loktanella sp. | reverse complement strand
GTTCGGGTCGAATGATGAGGAGGTATTGGTACTCAACAGCAATAACCGCTTTCTCGCGCATTACATCCAGACACACCTCATAGCGGTGCTGTCAGAGGCGGTCCAGCCAACTTTTGGGAACCACCGTTGCCGGCTCGAGATCAACGTGGTGGGGTGAGCGGCGAGAGTATCTCTACATCGTCCCCGAATTTCGCAAGGTAGGCCGTCGTCAGGCCAAGGCATTCAGTCGATGCGCATTCCGCCTGATGAGGGCACTGGTAAAAACCGTTCTTGTCAAACTCTGTCCAGAAATCAGGGTCGATCATCAGCATGGGCTGGGCGTTGACTAGCGCGCCGCCGAGGTCAGCCAGCATGCATTCGGGGAAGTTCTTGGCTTCGGTAAAGCGGCCCAAGGCGCGGCATTTCAGGATCGCCTCGCGCAGGTAGGGGAGGATATCGCTGTTATTGGCCAGAAGGTCTTTAGGGTCGTCGGGGGCCATGGGGAAGAAGTTCCAGAACTCCATTTGCACCAGCCGTTTGAGATGCGCCAGCGCGTCAACCATACTCGGCAAGAGCATATAGCTTTGCGTCGTAATCACCGAGTTGGTGATGAGTTTGACGTGGTCATATTGGTCGAGATGCTCCATCCCGCGGATCATTTTGTCCCACGCGCCTTGCACCTGGGTGATGCGGTCGTGGCTTTCGCGGTCAGAGCCCGCCACGGACACGAAATATTCATCGACGCCTGCGTCTACCAGCCTGTCGGCGTAATCGGTGCGGCACAGATGTACGCCGTGGGTCTGGATGCGCACATGCTTGAAGCCCGCCGCGCGCGCTTTGCGGGCGAGGTCAGGCAGGTCTCGGCGCAGGGTGATTTCAGAACCTGTCAGCACGAGGCCCTCCCAGCGACCCGTTTCAGCTTGGTCGCGGCAGACGTCGTCAAGGGTCGCATCAGAGGTCGGCGCGAGGCGGTCCATCGTGCCCTCGATCATACAATGCACACATTTTAGGTTGCAACGGAACTCCATTGTCAAAGAAACATATTTTTGGTGATCGCGCAGGCTGAGGCCTTGCAGGCGGTCCAGCTGGTTCACAGGCGTTGTCAGCCCGACGCGGGTGCCTGCTTGACCGACCACAGGGATCGCAGCGTGAGGGTCGTTTTTAGATGAGGCCATAGAAGCTGCCTTTGGTTGGGGTGACCACGCCCGCGCGGTCGCAGGCGAAGTCCCAGCCTACATCATAAAGGTGATGGTCCAGTGCGTCATGGTGTGCGGCGAGGAAGTCTTGCAAGTCCTGGGGAAAACCGAGTTTGGCCAGGAAATGGGCCAGTTGTGCGGCGCGGATGCGGGAAAAATACAGCCCGTCGCGTTTTTGTTTGTTGGCCACCACGATGGTTTCGGCACCGTCCATTTCCGGCCAGAGCAGGTCGCGCAGGTCGAGGCCTGATTGCGGCAGGTGGATGGATTCCGTTAGCTTGTCATGGATCTGTTGCGCCTCAATTATAGCGTCGAAGAAGAAGTAGAAATTGCGCATCTCATAGCCCGCGTCCGTCAGCCCGTAGCAGATGCCGGAGGAGACGGTCGAGCCAGGATTGCCCATGTAGATGTCGATCTGATCGAGGGGAGCGCCGCGCAAATGTGAGGGCGTTACTTCTATCGAGAACATGAAATAAGGCAGGGTGTCGTCGGGGGTGAGTTTGCAGTCCAGATGCTCTTTGGTCGCCGCGAGGAAATCACCGATGCCGTGGCTGCGTGCGTCGCGGGCGTAGTCGTAGAAGTAGAACTCCCAACTTGGGCCCTCGGCCCCCCATTTCATGCCCCAGACAGTGGCAAGACGCCCAAAGGCGTTGCGGATGGCGTCGGTGAGCGCACCCATCTCGGGGCCGAGGTTTGCGGTCTCAAAGCTTTTGTAGAGAAGCGCAGAGGTGCGCAAGGCGTCATCGCTTGGGGCACGCGGGCGGTCGTAGGGCCAGAGGCAGAAATCCAGCGCCGCGTCTGCTGGTCGCGCGAATTGGGAGCGCGCTTTGGTGTTCCAATCAGTCATATCACTTTGGCGCCGTAGTAGAATGTGGCGAAAGGCGCGCCTTCGCGGTCAGTGCCTGCCGCGAGATGGCCAAAAGGCGCGTCGGTCAGGTTTGGTTCAATGCCGTAGGCGGTGTAGAGCGGTCTAAGCAGGGGGGCGGCTTGGGCCATGGTAATTTTGACATCGGACATATTGATGTCGACGGAGGCGCGGCGAGTGCCTTCCTCGGTCACATGCAGGACCACCGCTTCACCACCAGGGGTGCCGTCGCGGGCGACGGGGAGGCAGGCGTGCATCGCATCGCGTACAGGGCCTGCAGGAACCAACGCGTCGATCAGCTCTTCTTTGGCGCTGTGGGGCTTGTGGGCGATCGAGGTGTAGTGGTTCACTTTTACGTCCTTACCGCGCCATTTGATCGCCATAAAGACCAAATCAGGCAGGGGGGCATTTTGGGGCGTGAACTCAAGATAGCATTTTCCTATATCGCCGTCGGCCGCAAAATAAACCGCATGGGCCTGTTTCAAATAAGGGTCGAGGGCGCTGCTGTTAGGGCAACCCAAGTCGGCGCAAATCTCAGCCAAGGTAGTGCGCGGGGCAGGGTAGAGGTCGCGTTTGTCAAAGGTGACCATCCCGCGCTCTTTAGAGGGGACACCGGAGCTGATTTTGATGGAGCTCTCGAAGATACGCGGGGTCTCAAGCGTGGCAGTGACGGAGAGAAGACGCGCGACGCTCATGTCAGTCTGCGGCCGGAAAGGTCAGTAGGCAGCGGTGCCCGGCGGGCAAAAGCCCGTCAGGGTTGGGCAGTTCAAGCTCGACCCCGAAGGTGCCGGAGGCTGCGTCAAAGACTTTGTCGAAGGCGATGACTTTGGCCTCGTAAGTGTCGGTGATGGGGGCTGCGGGCGCGATGGTGGCGGTCTGTCCGCTGGAAATTTGCGGATAAAGTTCAACGGGCAAAAATGCCTCGATCAGTAAAGGATCAAGCTGGACGATCGAGACGATCGGCGTGTTGGAGCCTACGAATTCGCCAGAGGACAGATTGCGCGTCAGAACCACGCCGTCGATGGGGCTTTTGATGGTGCGTTGTGCCAGTTGCTGCTGCGCGCGTGCGAGTTCTTGGGCGGAGATTTCTTGGTCCAGCACCGCTTGTGCCAAAAGCGCGTTCGCGGTGACAAGTTCGGCTTCGACCTCTTGCAGCTGATCGGCGGAGGCGACGTTGCGTTCGACAAGGGTCGCGGTGCGTTCTTGCTGGATCTGGATCAGGTCACGGCGGGCCGTTTGCGCCTGGATCGCCACATCGCTGTTGGCGCGGGTGGCGAGCAGGCCAATCGTGGCGCGTTCGACGCTGCTTTCGAGTTGCGCGATAATCTGGCCTTCGGTGACGACAACGCCGCGGCGGATGCTGACGTTTTCGAGCACGCCAGCCACAGGGGCGCCCACGTCGATGATGTCGGCAGGGTCCATGACGCAGTCAAAGACCTCTTCGGAGAGGGTCTGCGCGTGACCGCTGGTGACGGTCAAACAAAGGGCCGCAATCGCAAGAAAAGGGGCAGGACGCATGGGGGTCTCCAGAGGTGAAAGTCTGCGTGAATGTAGCTTACTCAAGCTGGCCTGAAAAGGCTAGTTTGTCGCCAAGGTCGCGGTCTTGCTGCATCAGGTCGCGGCGTGATTGCGCGTGGGCGGTTTCTGTACGCCGCTGGCGGTCGCGGATAAAGCGGCCAATGGCGCGGTTGCCCAGCACGAAGGAAAGGACATAGGCCAAACGCCGCGCGCGCGCGGCGTCGGGGCCTTGCATCAGGTCGTCCTCGAGGCTGAGGTAGGCTTCAATAAGGCCCGGCTCACCTTGGCGGCCGCAGCGCCCTTCGAGTTGGCGGTCGACACGGCGGCTGTCATGGCGCTCCGTCAGGATTACAGTCAGCCCGCCGTTTTCTGGCACGCCTTTTCCAAGCTTAATATCAGTGCCGCGCCCGGCCATGTTCGTGGCCACGGTGATTTGCCCCGGTTGGCCCGCGCGGCTGACGATCTCAGCCTCGTCGGCGTCTTGATCGGCGGAAAGGGTCATATGCGGCAAGCCTGCTTCTTCGAGCCATTTGCTGGCTTCTTGTGAGGCGAGGATCGAGCGTGTGCCGATCAGCACAGGCTTGCCTGCGGCGTGGAGTTTGGCCACGCGTTTGGTGATGGCGCGCCATTTGGCGGCACTTTTTCGGAACACGCGGTCGGGGGCTTTTTTGCGGATGTCGGGCTTGTTGGTGGGGATTTTCACGACGGCGAGTTTGTATACGGTCCAAAGCTCCCAAGCTGCGTCTTGTGCGGTGCCTGTCATGCCGCCGATACGGGTGTAGCGGCGGAAAAATCGTTGGTAGGTCATGCGCGCGAGGGTCTCGTTCGTGGGGGTGATTTCCAGCCCTTCTTTGAGTTCGACCATTTGGTGCAACCCGTCGGACCATGTGCGATCGGGCATGGTGCGGCCTGTGTTTTCATCGACGATCTGGATTGCGTCGTCCTTGATGATGTAGCTGTCGCCCAGTTTGAACAGATGGAGCGCATTGAGCGCTTGTTGCACGGCGTGGTCGCGGATAACGGGAATGGCGAATGTGTCCATCGCACCCTCGGTCAGATCTTCGAGGAAGTCATAGCCCGCCTCAAGAATTTCGACCCGCTTGACGCCGGGGGGCAGTTTGTAATGCACACGCTCGATCATGCGTTTGGCCGCATCCATGCCGGCGATGAAGACCTCGTTAGCGATGCCGCCTTCGAGCGCGCCTGCGCCTGAAATGATGAGCGGCGTGCGAGCCTCGTCGATGAGGACGCTGTCGGCCTCGTCGATAATGGCGAAGGGCAGGCCTTGCATCCGCAAGGGTTCGGTCGGGCCACCGCCCGGGATGAGTTTGTCAACTTTGCGTTGCAGATTGCCGGGCGCGCGACGCAGGATGGCGCGGTCGCGCAAGTAATCGAACGCGAGTTCTTTATTGGTGCCGTAGACGATGTCTTGCGCGTAGGCCACTTGCCTAGTCGGGCCGTCCTGGCCTTCGAGGACGGTGGCGTGGGTCAACCCGAGGAAGTCGTAAAGCGGGTTGGTTTCTTTGGCGTCGCGCTCAGCCAGGTAGTCGTTGACGGTCATCACATGGACTTGGCGGCCAGAGAGGGCGATGGTCGCGACGGCCAAAGTTGCGCAAAGCGTTTTGCCCTCGCCTGTGCGCATTTCGCCGATTTGGCCGCGGAGCATGGACCATGCGCCCAAGATTTGCACATCATAGTGGCGCATTCTGAGAACTCGGGTGGCGGCTTCGCGGATCAGGGCAAAAGCCTCGCCTGTGGTCCATGTGGGCAGGTCTTGGTCGCGTAAGTTTTGTCGTAGTTTAATGCGCAAATCGCGGACGCTGGCGCGCAAGGCTTCGTCGCTCATGGCGGCGTAACGGGCTTCGTGCCAGCGGACCGACCACAGAACCGGGCGCAACCGCAAGGCGCGCCAGCGGGCCCCTTGGGCGACAAATGCGCCTTGCAGCCATGCCCATGCGCGGTCAAGTTCGGTTTCTTCGCGGTCCTCCGCCTCGGCGTAGTCGACGATGCGGGGCAGGCGCAGGCGATGGGGGTTTGGGCGGTGAAATCAGACACGGAACTGTCTCAGGAAAAGTTGTCGGACAGAGCGGTAAATGCGGAAGCCGATGGGCTCTTTCCCGTGGGCGAATTTCACCAGCGCGCGTTCGCCGACGCGGGAAATGGGGGTGGGGTTGGCGGTGGCGACCTCGAACTGGAAGACGCTTTCGAGCGTTGAAAGCTCAGAGGCGCCAGCGGGGTTCAGCACGATATCGCCGCCCGCTTGGGTCGAGAGCGCAAGCGAGGGCAGCATGTCTTGCGATTGCGGGATTTCCACCACAAGCCGACCGGGGACGGCGGTGCCGATGGCGTCGAGGAACATGATTTCAACGTCCTGGGTGCGACCGCGCACGATTTCGGCTTGCGCTTGGGGGATGGCGACGCGCAGGTGCATGTCGCCGTCGCCGATCATGTAGCCCAAGACCTCACCCTGACGGATCAACCGTCCGGGGAGGCTTTCGGCGGATGGGATCACGGGCGTGCCAGCGGCGCTGGCTTGGACGATCAGGTCATCGCGGCGCGCGATCAGGCTGTCGAGTTGGTCTTCGAGCAAAAGCACGCGGTCGCGCAGAAGTTGGGCTTGGACCTGATCTACGAGCAGGATGGCGCGCAGACGGAGTTGCCCTTCGCGCAACTGGCTTTTGAGGATCGCGATGCGATTTTCCAAGACCGAATCTTGCAGGGTCATGACCGGATCACCTGCGGCAAGCTGGTCATCAGGATTTGCGTTAACCGAGACGATAAACCCTTCGGTGCCGGCGCGCAAAATCGCGTCCTGGTCAAGCCAGACGACACCGTACGCGACGGTCGCATAAGGCGCGGGCATGCTGAAGAGGAGGGCTGCAAGGCCAAACACCGCGCCGCCTACAAGCCCGTAGGCTTTGCCGCGTTTGCGGCGTAGCTCGGGACTGGTCATCATGTATTTGATGCCCTTTAAAAGGGGCATGATGAAGGTGTTAAACAGCGCCCATATGGCCAGCAGGATGCCAATAAAGAAAAACTTTGAGGCCACGAAAAGCGCAATCGCAAAGCTGATAAACACGCGGTAGATGAAGGCGGCGATGGCGTAGGTGAAGAGCCACTTGCGTTCGCCTTTTGCGGTGACGCCGTCGGGGACCTCTTTGACGCGGAACAGATAGGTGCGGATCAGGTAGAAGATGTAAGCGTTCGAGCGTTGGCCAAGGTTT
>CAWUXN010000082.1:0-3552 GCA_963926415.1 uncultured Loktanella sp. | reverse complement strand
GATACCGTATTTATCCATCAGAATCTTCGTCTTAAAGGTATCGCCATCCCAGCCGGTGCCGCCGACGCCCAGCGTCACGCGGGTCGCATCAAGGACGAACTCATCGTCTTCCCACGCTTCCAGCATGTCGATCCAGCCACGATCGGGATCATAGTAACTCTCGGTCCCGCTTTCGCGGTATTCGGCAGGGATCATCTCGGCCAAGCTCAGGACTTTAAAGTATTTCTTAAGCAGCGGATGCGTAGAAATGGCACGGCGCATCGACATCGCCGCCTCTAGCTGGCGCTGGACGAATTCGAAACCTTCCAGTTCAACCTGACGGCGGCCCACATCAAGGGAGGCAATGATTTGATAATTCGGGGACGTTGACGTGTGCGTCATATAGGCTTCGTGGAAGGCCTGCTCCACCTCGCCTTTGAAGTCCTGGTCATTGACGTGGATCATCGATCCCTGCCGCAACGACGTCAGCGTTTTGTGCGTCGATTGGGTCGCATAAACGCGAATGCGGGCCGTGGGCGGCGCGATCAGCCGAGTGTTCAGAATGGTTTCGGTGTCGGCACCTCTCAGCATCTCTTGTTGAGCTTCGTAGGACTGCGCATGCTCGTCCGTCTTGAAGCGTGCGCGCATCTTGTTAGCAGTCCGCATCGCGGTACGTTTGCGGTAGGTCGGGTTGAACCGGGCAAAGGCGAACCAAGCCTCGTCCCAAAGAAAAATCAGGTCCGGCTTGATGGCCAGACATTCTTCCATCACGCGGTCGACGTTATAGACGATGCCGTCAAAAGTGCAGTTCGTCAGCAGCAGCATCCGCACGCGGTCCAGCTTGCCCGCAGCCTTCAAGTCCAGCAACTGCTGCTTGATCTCGCGCAAGGGCACCGCACCGTACATCGAATATTCGTTAAGCGGATAGCTATCGAGGTAACAGACCTGCGCCCCGGCCAGCACCATGCCGTAGTGGTGCGACTTGTGGCAATCGCGGTCAACCAGAACGATATCTCCTGGCCGAACAAGGGCTTGCACGACGATCTTGTTGCAGGTCGATGTGCCGTTTGTGGCAAAAAATGTCTGCTTGGATCCGAAAGCGCGGCTTGCGAGTTCCTGAGCTTCTTTTATTGGACCATGCGGCTCCAACAGGCTGTCCAGTCCGCCAGAGGTGGCAGAGGTTTCGGCCAAAAAGATGTTGGGCCCATAAAACGCGCCCATGTCCTGAATCCAATGGCTGCGCGTAATCGACTTGCCGCGCGAAATCGGCATGGCGTGGAACACGCCCGTCGGCTGCTTGGAATAGTTCACCAGCGCAGTAAAGAACGGTGTTTTATAGCGCGACTGCACACCGCGCAGGATGTTCAGGTGCAGCTCCATGAAGTCTTCTTGGTTATAGAAAACGCGGCGGCAGATGCCGAGTTCGGTACCTGCT
This sequence comes from uncultured Loktanella sp., assembly GCA_963926415.1. Classification (GTDB taxonomy): domain Bacteria; phylum Pseudomonadota; class Alphaproteobacteria; order Rhodobacterales; family Rhodobacteraceae; genus Loktanella. Next base: position 2,138 of record CAWUXN010000082.1, on the reverse strand, counting down.
ATATCCTCTACCGACCGTTCGGTCACCAGATAGGCGTCCAGTTCTGGGCGCACATCGTCAATCAAGCGGCACAGGGCGGGGCCGAAATCCTTGGATTGAAGATCTTTCAGCTTTTCGGTGCCGGCGATGCCTTCCAGAAAGCGGGCCAGAATGGGGTGATCGGACTTGGACCGCAGGGTCACACCCGGACGCACCACTATGGCCTGAATGTTGTGGTTAAACAGCACCGCGATCAGCGCATCCTCGACCGACGGGACGACCAGCGCTTCATAGATAAAGGGGTCTTCGGCGCGACGCATGGCGTGGACGTTGGCCTTAAGCCAGTGTTCCTGCGCGTCCGATACTTCGTCAACGATCAGCACCTCGAAATAGGGCTTGGTCATGGCGCGCACTTCAGGGGACAGCAGCGCCTCGTCGTCGTGTTCTTCGAGGTCGTCGCTGTCGTGATCCAGCGGAATGTGGCGGCGGCGATACGCGCCGGTAGTCAGGGCACGGGCGACGCGATGCACGCTATAGGACAATTCGGCAAAGCTATTATGCTCGAACTGGCGGCGCATATGGCCAAAGACCTGCATGCCGGGAAAGGCCCAATAAGCCTCGATCTCGGCCAGACCATCGAACAGTTCTGACGCTTGACTACGTAACGTCGGGTCGATCTTCGCCGGTGCCTCACGGGACAGTTGCGCCGTGACTTCTCGCAATTCGCTCCAACGGTCGGCACGCAATTGAGTCGCAGAATAATAATCGGTCACGGAGTGCATTACGGTCTGTCCTCAGCATTGTTACGCGGGACGCCGGTTGGGCAAACTGACCCGGTTTCAGCCGGGCCAGTCGCCAAGGTGGCGATTAGATAGCTTCAGTGTGAGCGACGATGGGCGGGACTGCAACAGTCTCCGTCGGAGATTTATATCCGATCTCCATTTCCGCTTCGCCCGGCACATCGACCATCAGGCCAGCGCGGGTGCCCTGGTGCGGAATTACCAATGGTCCCAGAGTGTTTAGGAATCCATCAACGCCGCTGGTGCGGTCATAAACAGAGAACTCAACGTCCCGATCCCGGAAGGATTTCAGGACCTGACCCAGTCCTTTCATCCCAGTCTCGCGCTGGCGGCGGACCATATCAAGGTCGATTTCAATCGGGAACATGTCCTCTTGGCCTTGGCTTTGGTGCAAGACCATGGACGTCGGATCGACGACGCAAGACCGCCCGATGCCGCCCGATCCCAGACCGTTCACGTCGATGACGTAACATTGGAATTGCGCCGCTGTGGCCCGCGCGATGGCAAGTTCGGCGTCGCGGTCGGTGGTGCCAGTCAGCACAGGGTGCAACAGCACCTCGACCCCTTGAGCGGTCAGCTGACGGGTGGTTTCCGGAAACCACAAGTCATAGCAAATCGACAGGCCGAACCGGCCCACGTCCGGCACGTCAAAGACGCAGAATTCAGTGCCTGCCGCGATGCCAGCCTCGTAGGGGCGGAACGGGAACATCTTAGCATAGCGTTTGACGATATTGCCGTCGGGGTCGATCACGAAGGACGTATTCAGGATGCGGCCATCAGCATGACGGATAAACATCGATCCGGGGATCAGCCAGACCTTGTGCTTACGCGCCGCTTCGCAAAACCGATCAAGGGATTCGTTCTGTGGTTCTTGCGCGAATTTATCCAGCGGGCCGAACGGTGCCAATTCGGAAAACAGCACCATTTGGGTCCAAGGAAAGCGCAGCATCAGCACATCAAGGCGCTGGATCATGCCATCCACGTTGGAATGAAGGGGGTTCACATACATCTGCACGCCGGCGATTGCGAAGGGAGTCATTTCGTTTTCTTCCTTAGGGCCGGAACGATCCGGGCTGTTGTCGTTCTATCATTTCGACATCGGATAAGAAACGGAAGTCAGCGGCTCGCAGGGTATCGCGCATTTTATGGCGCAATGGCGGGCTCGTAGGCCCGCCATTGTTGTCTGCTAAGAAAGCAATCAGCCGTGTTGCTGCTCCGCTACGGCGGCGGTAAGCGCGACCTCGAAGATCGCCAGACCTTCGTCGATCAGCGCGTCCGACGCCGTTAGCGGCACCATGACACGCAGGGCGTTGCCATGTAAACCGCATGACAGCAAGATCAGGCCCCGCTGCAAGGCGT
>CAWUXN010000081.1:0-2942 GCA_963926415.1 uncultured Loktanella sp. | reverse complement strand
ACGCTGGGTATCGTCCCGTATCATGCTCTGAATCCAGAAAAATGCCGCAAGGCGTTCGCCTTTTTTGACCGGTTCGATCCGGTGCACGCTGGTGCCCGGGTAAAGCACCATATCGCCAGCAGCGAGTTTTACTGATCGTGTGCCGAAGCTGTCCTCGACCACAAGTTCCCCACCGTCATAGTCTTCGGGCGGAGTCAGAAACAGTGTGGCGGAAAGATCGGTCCGCACCCGGAAATGCGTACCTGCCACCGGCCTTATGCCGCCATCTATATGATTGCCGTAGGTCTGACTGTCCCGGTATCGGTTGAACAAGGGCGGCACGATCTTCAGCGGCAGCGCGGCAGAAATGAACGTCTGATGGGCGTCTAGTGCGTCGAGTATCTTGCTGCCGAGGGCCCGCGCGGTCGGGTGCGTCTCCGGCAATTGCTGATTGTTCTTCACCCGGCTGGAAAGATAACCGGCCGTCATGCGGCCATCGGTCCAGTCGGCATGCATCAGCGCCGCGCGGCATTCCGCGACCGCTGCTGCCGGAAGGACTTGCGGAATCTGAACCAGCATCGCGGCGGGACTATCCCTAATTGTTGAACTTCACCGCCAGCAGCGCGGATCTGCCCGCACCGGGCACCACATGCCAAGGATGCAACTGGCTCATATAGTACTTGTCGGCGATATTATAGACATTCAGCTGAAGCGCCATATGGTCGTTGATCTGGTACGCCGCCATCGCGTCGAAGGTCCAATATCCTTCCACCCTTAGGGGCGTCGCACCGGCATTCTGCGCGTGTCGCGACGACTGGTAGAGAGCGCCCGCGCCGATATCCAGACCATTCGAAAAACTATACTCCGCGAATATGCTGAAGCTGTGTTTCGGTGTGTTGATCAGCGCGCGTCCAAGCGCGGGTGCCCCGACGGCCGCCTTGGTCACTTCGCTCTGCAAAAAAGTGTATCCGGCATTGATCATGAACTGCGGGGTGATGAGGCCCGTTGCCTGCAACTGAAAACCGTCGACCCGCTGTTCGCCGCCTAGAATGTTAAAGCCGGGATTGGAAATGTCCGGGATACGAGCGTTGGTCTTCTCCAGCCGGAAGATCGACGCGTTCACCGTCAGCGCCTCTGCGAGCATGTCCCATTTGGTGCCGATTTCGAATGTCAGGTTCTCTTCGGGATCGAGATTGGCATTTTCCGTTCCGAGATTGCGGGCGGTCGTCAGCTGGGACAGACCCTCGCTCGATGGATTGAAAGATGTTCCCGCGGCGAGATACACGCTGCCATTGTCGGCGGGCTTGTACACCAGCGCCCCGCGGTAACTGGGCTTCTTGTCGGTCTGTACGACGCGCTCGGTGGAGGAGAGAACGCCTGCGGGCGTATATCGCTCGGCATAGTAATCGGCCTTGAAGTAGTCCCATCTCAGGCCGACGGTCAGTTCCCACTGCGGCGAAAAGTCCACGGTATCGACCGCAAAGAGCGCGAAGCTTTCCCCCGACGTATCCGCTATCAGGCGCGCATAAGTGTTTGTCGCAGTGAATTCGCGTGTCGGATCGGGATGCAGCAGGCTGACATTGGGAACGCCCAGGCTATTTCTAAAAACGGGGTCGGATGTTTCGCGTCCCAGTTCGACTCCCGCCACAAGCGTATGTCCAAGACTTCCCGTGGAGAACTCGGCGCGCACATCCGTCTGCGAAAGCAGCGCGGTTTCCTCTGAAGGTCCGCTCCACATATTGAATTTCACCATGACGGTGTCGAGCGGCTGTCCTTCTGTGGTGCCGTCCGCAAGCACCGGTTCCGAGATGCGGAAGTCACGATCATAGGTCGCATAACGGAGCCTGGTGCTGATCGTGACGTCGTCGGTCAGATCATGTGCGATGCTCGCCGTTCCAATGCTCGCGGAGGTTTCGAGAAAATCGCTGGTATGGCCGTAAAATTTATTGCGCGCGACCGGGGCGGGACGTCCGAAATACCAGGGAAGGCCATAATCCGGCGTGTTGTTTTCTCGCTGGTAGAAGTAACTGAGGCCGATGCGGGTGGGCGTACCGAGCCCAAGAGCCAGCGATGGCGCAATGCCATGTCGCTGCATGTCGCCCACATCGCGTCCGGCGACTTCAGAACTATGCACCATGCCGACGACGCGCACGGCAGCGCCGTCACCCAAAACCGCGACGGGCATGTTGACGTCCGCCACCGCGCGCATGGTTTCGTCCGTGCCAGCCGAGACCGTGATCGAAATATTCCGGTCTAGAAAGGGTGTCTTCGTCGTCTGATTGATAACACCGCCGGTCGAACCGCGCCCGAAATAGATCGAGGAAGGACCCTGCAGCACTTCCAGCTGCTCGAGGTTGAAGGAATCGCGGTAGTAATTTCCGAAATCGCGCATGCCGTCGAGGAAGATGTCCGAGCGGCCCGAGAAACCGCGAATGACGGGTGTATTGCCCTGCCATGAGAATTCTCCCGCACCGAGACTAATGCCGGGAACATTTCGCAACGCGTCATTGAGGTCGGAAATGGCGCGGTCTTCGATCTCCTGCGCCGAGACCACGGAGACGGATTGCGGAGTTTCCAGCAACGGCTGGGTGAATTGCTGGAGCGTCAGACTTTCAGTGGCATAACCGGCACGCCCTGTAATCAAGACCTCTTCAACGGCGTTTCCCTGCGCGCTCATGGCCGGCGTCGCAAGGATGAGGCCCAGTGCTGTTCCGCCAAGCAAAGGGACGACAATGCTGCGGCGCAGGCGTTGATCGAACGAGGGGACGAACCCGGGCATGACGTTTCCTTTTGGTGGCGAGCGTTCACATGAAGGCGAGCGCGACGCAGGGCTCAGAGCGCGCTTCTCCTAGATTTGACGACCGAGCGGTCCTTCCCCTCAGTACGAAAAAACTAGATTTTCTGCCGTTCCGCCTCTAACGAGGATGGGACGTGCGAGACACCAAATACCCCACCTGCCCTGC
>CAWUXN010000080.1:0-3414 GCA_963926415.1 uncultured Loktanella sp. | reverse complement strand
GGGCGGCCCGCGCCTCGATCACCTCAAGGCCTTCGTCGTGCTGGGGGCCGACGACGCAAGGCACGCCGCGTTTCAGGATGCCCGCCTTTTCGCCGGCAATCAGCGCCAGCGTGTCGCCGAGGTAGCTTTGGTGGTCCAGATCGACCGGCGTGATGACGGTCAGCGTGGGGCGGTCCACGACGTTTGTCGCGTCCAGCCGCCCGCCCAGCCCGACCTCTAGCAGGGTGTAATCCGCAAGGGTGTCGGCAAAGGCCAGTAGGGCGGCGACAGTAGTAATTTCGAAATAGGTAATAGGCACGTCGCCGTTCGTCTTTTCCACCCGGTCCAGCAGGTCGGTCAGCGCGGACTCGTCGATCAACGACCCGGCCAGCCGAATGCGTTCATGAAACCGCGCCAGATGCGGCGAGGTATAGGCATGCACACGCTTACCGCGCGCCTCTAGCCCTGCGCGGATCATAGCTTGCGTACTGCCTTTGCCGTTGGTGCCCGCGATATGCACCACGGGCGGCAGGCGGTCCTGCGGATTGCCTAGGGCGTTCAGCAGTTGCCACACACGGTCCAGCGTCAAATCGATCACCTTTGGATGCAGTGTCATCATTCGTGTCAGGATGATGTCAGAGGCGTTTGTCATGGCTGAACCGGCGGAGTCTCTCCTGCGTCAAGCGCGTGGCTGTCGATATGCGGCGGCGGCAGATCGCCAGCGACGGCGGGGGGCAGCTGCATCAGCATCCGGATGATCGTCGTTAGTTCATCCTTGAGGTCGGTGCGCTTGGTCACGCGGTCCAGCATGCCGTGGTCCAGCAAGTATTCGGCGCGCTGGAACCCTTCGGGCAGCTTCTCACCGATGGTCTGTTCGATTACGCGGGCCCCGGCAAAGCCGATCAGCGCGTTGGGTTCGGCAATCTGCACATCGCCTAGCATGGCATAGGACGCGGTCACGCCGCCGGTGGTCGGGTGGGTCAGCACGACGATATAGGGCAGGCTGGCTTCTTTTAGCATTTGCACGGCGATAGTGGTGCGCGGCATCTGCATCAGGCCAAGGATGCCCTCTTGCATGCGTGCGCCGCCAGCGGCGGAAAACAGCACCATCGGGCGGCCCATTTTCACCGCTTCTTCGGCGGCCGCGACGATTGCGTTGCCGACATACATTGACATCGACCCGCCCATAAAGCTGAAGTCCTGCACGGCGGCGACGATCGGTGTGCGGCCAATCTCGCCGGTAGCCACCAGCATGGCATCACGCTCGCCGGTTTTCTTGCGGGCGTCTTTCAGGCGGTCGGTGTATTTCTTCTGGTCGCGAAACTGGAGTGGGTCGGTGACGGGTTCGGGGACCTTCACCTCTGTATAGATGCCGCCGTCGAACAATGCGGTCAGCCGGTCACGTGCGGTGATTGGCATGTGGTGGCCGCAGTTGGTGCACACATTCAGATTGTCGGCCAGTTCGCGGTGAAACAGCATCGTGCCGCACTCTGGACATTTCGTCCAAAGGTTGTCCGGGACTTCGCGCCGCGAGAACAACGAGTTGATCGTTGGGCGGACGTAGTTCGTGATCCAGTTCATGTGCGACACCTTCTTGCGTTATGGCTCTGATTTAGGCTGGGCTGCGCCTGAATGCAATCAAGCCCTAACTGCGACCCGTGCGGCCAGCCACATCACCAGCACGCCCATGGCAGCATAGGCCAGGTCCACCAGCGTCATCGGCGACAGCAGCGCGGCAATGCCGTCAATGTTTTCCGTGTAGGCACCCTCTGGCAGCACAAACAGCGCAAGGCCGACGCCCGGCTGCCCGGCAAAGCCCAGCACAAGGGCCGCAAACAGGTTGTTGCCCAGATGCAGGCCGATGGCCGCGCCAAGGTTGCCGGTGCGGGCGGTCAAATCGGCGCAGGCGGCACCCAGCATGCCGGCCCAGACGGCCCACAAGGCCCCCTCGGCCAGACCGGCCCCGTTCAGCAGGTGGCTGAAGCCGAAATAGATCGACGGCACCACCAACCAGACCCGGGGCCGCAAATCGACAGCGGCCAGTTGCTGGGTCAGGTAGCCGCGGAAATAGACCTCCTCCGTTGTGACCTGCAGGGCGATGGCCAGCAATGCGGGCGCTAGCCAGCCTAGCCAGTGACCCAGCGGGGCCAGCGACAGGATGTCTGCATCCCCGGCCAGATCAAAGGGTTGCTGGATCAACAGAACAAGGCCGACAGCCAGCACGCTGCGCCGCAGGTCGCACCAGAAGGCCGCGCGCGGGCCGATCAGGCTGGCCAGGCCGCGGCCGTGCAGCAGGCGGACCAGCACCAGAATGACAATCAGATCAAGGCCAAAGCCCGCATAGTTCAATACCTCCAGCGGAGCGTCAGGCCAGCTTTCGTCGATCAGGGGAAAGAGCAGTAGCGGAGTGATGGCAAATCCTGCCTCGAACCCCAGCCAGACCAGCACGACGCGCCAGACATCGGTCCGCGCTTGTGCCAAGCGCATGAAGGCGATTAGCGGCAGATAGGCGTCGGGCAACAGCTTCATGCGCGGGCACCGTTTGGTGCCATCCGCGCGCTTAGAATGCGGCGCAGCACCAGCCAGATTGTGACTTGTGTGGCCAGATCAGCCAGAATGGGCAACGGTGGCATATCGGTGATCGCATAGGGTGTCGCATTCAGTGCGAAGGAATCCATCTGCCCCATATTGCCCAGCACGATCATCAAAAAGGCGTTGTTTGCGAAATGCCAGCCCCATCCCGCGCCAATGCTGCCGCTAATCCGCGTTAGGTCAGCCCAAGCCAGCCCGGTAAAGCCGATCATCACCACGACCAGCACATTCATTGCGCCATTAGTAGCCGGATCCGAGTGCAGGACGGCGAACAGGATGGGCGGCAGCGCGAACCAGATCAGTGGGTTGCGAAACCGCGCCGCCAGCTGTTGCAAGATATAGCCGCGGAAAACGATTTCTTCCGTGCCGGTCTGCACCAACACCAGCAGTGCAGCCCATGGCAGCCAAGACAGCACATGGGACAAGCGGTGCACAGGCACAGCGTCAAAGAAGATTGCCCAAAGGCACAGGTTCAGCCCCTGCAGCGCGGCGAAGACCCCCAGCGCCAGCCCAAAATCGCGGATTACACGGGGCAGCGGGCCAGTCAGGGTCATTGGGGACCGGGCGTGCAGCACGCGGGCGGCCAGCGCTGCACCGGCCAGCGCACCGGCAAAGGTGCCCATCATCAAGGACATGGACAGGGGCACCCGGCCCTCCCACTCGACATCACCGGGCATCGGCGGGGCCAGCGAAAAGGCGGTGATGACAACGGCGGTATAGGTGCCCACGATCAGCGCAAGTCCCAGTAACAGACGCCACAGGGCAGGGCGGGCGCGGGCGGGCGCGGCAAAGGCTGCAAGGGCAGCGGTGTAGAATGGCATCGCGCGTCCTGATCGCTTGGTC
>CAWUXN010000079.1:0-2800 GCA_963926415.1 uncultured Loktanella sp. | reverse complement strand
TACTGGCCGGCCTGAGGGGGCCGATTACCTGTGCGATCTGGGCGCGACCGAGATCATCGCCCGCGAAGAGCTGGCGGAGACAGTAAAGCGGCCGCTGGAAGGCGAGCGCTGGGGCGGTTGCGTTGATGCGGTCGGCGGCGCGATGCTGGCGCGGCTGCTAGGGCAAATGCAATACGGTGCCTCTGTCGCGGCTGTCGGTCTGGCGGGCGGCGCTGGACTGCCGGCCACGGTTATTCCGTTCTTGCTCCGCGGCGTGAACCTGTTGGGCATCGACAGCGTCTTGCAGCCTTACGAAAACCGCCTACGCGCGTGGCAGCGTATTGCCAGCGATCTACCTATGGAAAAGCTGCATGCGATGATCACCCCTGCGACGCTATCGGACCTGCCGCAGCTGGGGGCTAAAATCCTGCAAGGTCAGGTGCGTGGCCGGATCGTTGTTGACGTGAACGCCTGAACATCACCGCTAAATGCTGTCGGCAAAAGGTTGCCGACAGCGAATGGTGTGTTGGGGGGCCCAGCCTTATAATAACCTAACCTCTCCGAGAGACTATGACAGATGCCCATCAAACCGCCATTGCGGATACTCGATATCGACACCGCTGACACCGGATTTTAGGAAGGCTACAACACCTATGTCACCCTTGGCGAAAAGATAGTCATCGTCCTGCTGATCATCAGGGCCGTCGTCTGGGGCTCTACGCTGGGAGCGATCCGGTCCACCATCGATGCCAATACCGGCCCTTGGTACGTGTATGCAGTCGCGTTCTTTATCGCGACCTGCTTTGCCTTGGCGCTGTGTCCGCGCACGGTCAAGCTGATGCTGGGCAAATCCGGTGAGGCCCCGGAGTTCGACAGCTTTTCGTGGTTTTTCCATGATGTTCGGCGCAGGTATCGGCATTGGGATGCTGACCTATGCCACGGCAGAGCCGATTTACCATTTCGGCAGTTACCCAGAAACCATCCAAGGCCTGTCCGTCTGGGCCTGCTATGCAATCGTCGGTATGGCGCTTGCGCTCTTTTCCTATGCGCGCGGCTTGCCGCTGACGATCCGGTCGGTGCTGACGCCGCTGTTCGGCGAAACGCTTGAAGGGCCGTTGGGCCCTGTCATCGACATCGTGTCCGTCGTTGCCACAATTCCGGGCGTTGCGGTCACCATTGGTTGCGGCGTGTCGCAATTTGCATCGAGCGTATTCAACATCATCGGCGCACACTGGTTAATGACGCCAGAGGGCACGCCCACGGTCGTCGCCATGCTGGCTGCACTGGTCATCGTCATGATCTGTTCGGTGCTGTCCGGCGTGGGCAAGGGTATCTAAGTGGTTGTCCAACCTGAACATGGGGCTGTCGTTCTTTTATCCTCGCGTTCTTTTTGGTCTTCGGCTCGACCATGTTTGCGTTCAAGTCGCTGTTTTTCGGCATGTGGGATTACCTTATCGCGCTGCCGTGGATGTCGATCCATATCTTCAGCCCTTATGGTACCAGCGCGGATAACGTGACTGGCAAGATGGCCGGGTGGCTGGACCATCTTTTATTGGGCATGGTGGATTCCTTTTTCTCCTTTTTTGGCCTGTTTCGGGCACGGATTAGCCCCGGCCGGTCTGTGCGTGAATACGTGCTGGGTGCCGTGATCGTCCCATCGAAGATGTGTTTCATGTGGTTCGCCTTTGCTGGCGATACAGCGATTGACCTGACGCTGAACGGAGGTGCCGGCGATCAGATCACCGGCGCTGGCATTTCCAGCCAGCTGTTCGCAATGATCAACTTCATGCTGTCGCCTCTGCTGGCGAAATTGATGAGCATCGTGATCGTCATCCTGCTGCTGACCTTTCTGGTCACCTCGGCCATCCTGATGATCAACACCATCGCCGCTGCTGGCGACGAGAGTGAGAAGGGCCGCATCCACATCATCGTCTGGGGCTGTATCCTGGGCGTCGTGATCGGCGCACTATTGTTAGCTGGCGGATTGGAAGCGATCAACACAGCGATTATCATCGGCGCACTGCCGTTCAGCGTTGTGATGGTGCTTATGTGCGTTTCGCTGATCAAGGCGCTGTACCGCGACGGTAAGCGTCAGGTGCATGCTGATGCGGCGACTGCGGCTCTCAAACCAGCCGATCGAGCATAGCACATTGTGCATTCAAGGGGGCCCCCGCAGAAAATGCGGGAATCTTTTTTATTCTATAACAGTGGTTTAATATTTTGCCCTGCGACAATCCGATCACTTCGGTGGAAATCTGTCGAAAGATATGTTAAAAGTTGGTTAATCAGAAAATTGCAAAAAGGACGTGTGCATGAGCGACGCGGCAAACGAAGGGATTCCGCCCCCGGACGGTAAGGCCGATCTGATCGATACGGACTACACGATCGGGCAGGACAACATCGAAGGCTCCGTACTCAGCGTGGGCTTCGATATTCACAACCCGGTTTTCGGTATTTCGGCCGCCGCAGTGGTGGCCTTTGTGTTTTACACGTTGGCCTTACCGGAACATTCCGACGCGGTCTTCAGCTGGCTGAAAAGCTTTGTCACCAAGGGCTTTGACTGGTTCTTTCTGACGGCGGCGAACATCTTTGTGCTGTTCTGTCTGTTCCTGATCGTGTCGCCCTTGGGCAAGGTTCGTCTGGGCGGCAAGGATGCGACGGCGGACTACACGTATATTGGGTGGTTCTCGATGCTGTTCGCGGCGGGCATGGGCATCGGCCTGATGTTCTATGGCGTGTCCGAACCGTTGTCGCACTTCTCCAGTTCGCTGGGTGGTACGACGGTCGAAAACGGCGTGCGCACGGACTGGGCACCGCTTGG
>CAWUXN010000078.1:0-5063 GCA_963926415.1 uncultured Loktanella sp. | reverse complement strand
CCCGCGCCGCCGAAGCCGTCGCAGCTCAGTCCCGGTTCAGCGCCGCCCTGGAGCAGATTTCCACAATGCAGTCCGACCTGCTGGCGACCGAAGAAAAGCGCCACGAGCTTGAAACCGGTCTGGAGGTCGTTCAGTCCACGCTGCGCGACACCATGCAGCAGCGCAAGGCGCAGGCCAGCGAATTGGCCGCCCTGACCGCAGATGGTGCAGACACCCCCACCCCTGCCGCCCAGACAGCAGTGCAAGAAGGCACAGTCGATCTGCTGGCCACCGCGCTGGCTGAAACCGCAGCAGAGCGTGACAAGATCGCCGAAGACGCGCGCTTTGCGCTGGATCATGCCGCCGAGACTGAAAACGAGCTGCGCCTGATGCACGAACGTAACGACGATATCTTCCGCCAGTTGGAAGACGCAATGACCGTGTCTGTCGAGCCTCTAGAAAAGATGTTCCGCGCCGCTGGCATGAACCCCGACAACATGCTGAGCCAGGTGCGTCGCGGTTACTCCGGCAACGGCGGCCCGCTGACACCGCTGTCGTTTTCCACCATGGGCGGCGGCCCGGATCCGGATGCGGCCCGTGCCAATAGTATCCTGAACCGTCTGGATGAAATCAATCTGTATCGTATCGCCGCGGAAAAGGCCCCCTTTGACGTGCCCATCAAGGCAGCCTTCCGCTTTACCTCTGGCTTTGGTCAGCGCTGGGGCCGGCTGCACGCGGGCACCGACTTTGCCGCGCCTGTTGGCACACCAGTCTATGCCACCGCCGACGGTGTCATAGTTTCGGCTGGCTGGTCGCCCGGATATGGCCGCCTGGTCAAGATCCAGCACGAGTTTGGCATCGAAACTCGATATGCACATTTGAACGCGATGCACGTGTCGGTCGGCCAAAGGGTCTCGCGCGGGGACCGGATCGGTGATATGGGAAATTCAGGACGCTCGACCGGACCACACCTTCACTATGAGGTACGAGTCGGCGGCAGCCCCGTAAACCCGATGAATTACATAAGAGCTGGACAAGATGTTTTCTAAATCCAAAATCAACGAACCTGGTACCAAGGCAACTGAAACACCTGCCCAGCCTGCGACTTCGCCCACCACGGCACCTAGCAGCAGCAGCGATTTCAAAGCGTCTCCGCCCAAAGCCAAGCCGCCTGCGTCGATTCTGTCAGCCGACCTGCTGGTCACCGGCAATATGAAGACGACCGGCGACATCCAGATCGAAGGTCAGGTTGACGGCGACATCCGCGCACACCTGCTGACCATCGGCGAAGGTGCCACCGTCAAGGGTGAAGTCATGGCCGACGACGTCGTGATCCACGGGCGCATCATCGGCCGCGTGCGCGGCCTGAAGGTCCGTCTGACATCCACGGCCCGCGTCGAAGGCGACATCATCCACAAGACCATCGCAATCGAATCAGGTGCCCACTTCGAAGGCTCGGTGCAGCGTCAGGACGACCCCCTGACTACCGGCGGCAAGGCCAAGATGCCCACAGGCAGCAGCGGCACCGCCGCCGCCGCAAGTGCAGAGCCAGCTAAAGGCTAAGCTTGCCCGATTACGATACAACCCAGCGGGCCAGGTCTGAAAAGGCGCGGCCCGTTTTCGTGCCTGACTTTTGCACTGAACACCGTCGCCCGCTGATCCTTGCGGCTGCGGTGCTTGCATCGTCGATGGGGTTTATCGATGGCACCGTCGTCAGCATTGCGATTCCCGCGATCCGCAGCACGCTTGGGGCATCGCTGGATCAGGCGACCTGGATAAACAACGCCTATATGGTCACCCTGTCCGCGCTGATCCTGACGGGGGGCGCGTTCGGTGACCGGTTCGGCCTAGCCCGGGTATTCAGTATCGGCGTCGGGCTGTTTTTGCTGACCTCGCTCGCCTGCGCCTTGGCCCCCACCCCCGACGCATTGATCGCAGCGCGGCTGGCGCAGGGGGCCGGTGCGTCGCTGATGATTCCAGGGTCGCTCGCGATGATCAGCCGCGCCTATCCGCGCGAAGTGCGGGGCCGCGCCATTGGAATGTGGGCCGCGGCATCAGGCCTAACGACAGCCGCCGGACCATTGATCGGCGGGCTGATCCTGTCCGTCTTTGGCGAGGATGCATGGCGCTGGATCTTTGCCATCAACCTGCCCCTTGGCGCGATCGCTTTGTTCCTGATCCGCCGGGGCGTCGATAATGACGCCCGCCGCAGCGGAGAGGCGATCGACAGCATCGGCGCAGCGCTGGCTGTTGCAGGCCTTGGTCTGCTGGCTTGGACCCTGACCCACCTAGAGGCGTCGAACGACATACGCATCACCCTAGCGACGGGCGTGGCCGGGGCCATGGCGCTGGCGGCCTTTGTCCTGCACGAATGGCGCACGCCGCAGCCGATGATGCCCCTGCATCTGTTCGCCAACCCGGCGTTCAGCGCGGCCAACCTTGCGACGTTCCTGCTGTATTTCGGGATGAGCGCGATCCTGTTTTTCCTGCCAATGCTGACCGTGTCGGGCTGGGGTCTGTCAGAATTCGAGACGATCTTTGCGTTTGGACCCCTGTCCGGTTTCATAGCCCTGCTGTCCACCCGCTTTGGCCGTCTGGCTGACCGGCGCGGACCAGGCCCTGTGATCGCTGTTGGGGCCTGTGTCGTGACGCTGGGCTATGCGGTGCTGGCGCTGGTCGTCGATGGGCGCGATTTCTGGTTTGGGGTGCTGCCCGCCATGGGCATAATCGGCTTTGGCATGAGCATGGTCGTCGCCCCCCTATCCACCGCCGTCATGGTCGCTGCCGGTGACGCGCAATCGGGCATCGCATCAGGGATCAACAACGCGATTAGCCGCATAGGCGGATTGATCGCCGTCGCCGCTATGAGCTCTGTCGCTACCATCGTCTATAACCTGTCGGGTGGCCCTACCAGCTTTGGCGAGCGCGGGACCGGGGCGGAGCATATCGACGCCATGGGAAATGCCTTTCCGCCATCGTCTGGGTCGCAGCAGGCTTTGCCGCCATTGCCGCCCTCACCTCCGCCTATGGGATCAGGCGGCGTTAAGGGCGTGCCAGCCCGCCGCCAGTTGCAGCATCCCCAGATCGTCCCGCGGCCGGCCAATCAGTTGCAAACCCATCGGGCGGCCTTGTGACAGCGACAGCGGCACCGCGACGGACGGCAGGCCAATCAGGCTGACCGGCACGACGACCTCCATCCAGCGGTGATAGCTGTCCATCGCCTGCCCTGCGATCGATTGTGGGTAAGCCCAATCGATCGGGAACGGCCAGCACTGCGCCGTGGGCAGGACCAGTGCATCAAAGTCATTGAACAACTTGGCCGCGGCGCGGAACCAGTCGGACCGGATCAGGCTGGCGCGCTGCACCTGTGCGCCGCTCAACGCCTGCCCCCGCTCGATCTCCCAGACCGCCGTGTCCTTGAGCGCGAGGCGCATCTTTGTCTGATCATACAGCGGGCCGAGCGAAGCCGCGACGGCATAGGACCGCAGCGTCGTCCAGCTGTCCCACAGCGCGGCGGCGCTGAAGGGCGGCGCGACCTCGGTCACCTCGCACCCCAGATCGGCAAAGCGCGTCACCTGCGCGGCGCAGTGATCGACGACGCCAACTTCCATCGGATAGGCACCGCCCCAGTCACCCAGCCAGCCGATCCGGCGGCCCGTCAGATCAGCATCCAGAAGCGGAGCCATCGCGGTATGATCCAGCCCATACGGCTGGCGCGGATCAGGTCCGGCCATCGTATCCAGCAGCAGCGCCAGATCGCGCGGGTGACGTGCCATCGGGCCGTTGGTTGACAGCGGGTGCAGCATCAGGTCGCCCAACGGTTCCGACGGTACCCGTCCCCACGTGGGCCGCATCCCGTAGACGCCGTTCCAGCCCGCCGGATTTCGCAGGCTGCCCATCATGTCAGAACCATCCGCCACGGCAATCATGCCCGACGCCAAGGCGACAGCCGCACCGCCAGAGCTTCCGCCAGCACTGCGCCCGGGCATCACCGCATTCTGCGTCGCGCCAAAGACCGGGTTAAAGGTATGGCTGCCCAGACCGAATTCCGGCGTATTCGTCTTGCCGATGACGATAGCGCCGGCCTCCTGCAGTCGCTGCACCATGATGTCACTGGTCGGTGCGATCCGGTCTTTTAGCGCGGGCGATCCCATCGTCGTGGGCAGGCCCGCAGCGTTTGACAGATCCTTCACCGCAAGCGGCATACCATGCAGCCAGCCCTTGCGCGGACCAGCGTCCGCCGCAGCAGCATCGCGCATCAGCGCATCCGCATCGCGCAAAGACACGATGGCATTGAGGTCAGGATTACGCGACGCGATCCTATCAAGCGTCGCCGCCATCAGATCGGTAACGGTCAGATCGCCCACGTCAAGCGCGGCGGAAATGGCGAAGGCGGGTTGGTCAAGAATATCATTCATGACCGCATCAGACACTGGCGCTTGCCCACTGGCAAGCCGCCGTTATCAGTCTTCCAGATTCGCTTCGGCCCGGCTTTTGCCGCTAACGTCCATGGCCAGCGTCGCTGCCATCAGCGCATCCAGATCACCGTCCAAAACGCCCGAGGTATCAGAGGTTTCGTACCGCGTGCGCAGGTCCTTCTCCATCTGGTAGGGCTGAAGAACATAGGACCGGATCTGGTTGCCCCAGCCAGCGTCGCCCTTGTTGTCATGCGCCTCGTTGATGGCCGCGTTCCGCTTGTCCAGCTCCATCTGATACAGACGCGACTTCAGCGCCTTCATCGCGATATCGCGGTTCTGGTGCTGGGACTTTTCCGAAGACGTCACCACGATACCCGTGGGGTGGTGCGTTATCCGCACGGCCGAGTCGGTGGTGTTCACGTGCTGACCGCCCGCACCAGACGACCGATAGGTGTCGATGCGGATGTCCTTGTCGTGCACCTCGATTTCGATATTATCGTCCACCACTGGATAAACCCAGACAGAGCTGAAGGACGTGTGCCGCTTGGCCGCGCTGTCATAAGGGCTGAT
Organism: uncultured Loktanella sp.; assembly: GCA_963926415.1. GTDB lineage: Bacteria > Pseudomonadota > Alphaproteobacteria > Rhodobacterales > Rhodobacteraceae > Loktanella. The sequence continues at coordinate 96 of CAWUXN010000078.1, read as the reverse complement.
GCGGACCAGCCGGTGCACGCCTGATTCCGATTTCAGCCAGCCATACGCGTTCGGGCCGCTGATCTTGTAGGCAGCGCATTTGATGCCAACCTCGTC
>CAWUXN010000077.1:0-10100 GCA_963926415.1 uncultured Loktanella sp. | reverse complement strand
CCCCGCCCGCCGACCCATCAGGCGGTCAGCTTCAGTTTTGCGCTGTGATCCAGAAAGGCAAAGCCGTTCCCGGGCAGCGTCGGCGTGCCACCATTAAGGGTCGCATGCTGTGGTCCGGTCAGGGCGGTGTCACCCGTCAGAGTCAGCGTTTGCGGCACCTTGGACAGGTTGAACACGCAGGTCAGGTTTTGATTCGCCGTGATGCGGGTAAAGGCCAGCACGGGGGCAGGCAGGTCGATCCACGCTGTCTTGCCCATCGTCATGCAGGGATGGGATTTACGAAACGCGATGGTGTCGCGGTAGAAGTGCAGGATGCTGTCCTCTTGCGCCTCTTGCAGATCGACAGCGTGTTCCATCTGCGGTGCCTTGACGGGTAACCACGGTGTGCCTGTGCTGAAACCTGCATTGTCGGCGCTATTCTCCCAGACCATCGGGGTGCGGCAGCCGTCGCGCCCTTTGATGCCGGGCCAGTAGCGGATCGCCTGCAGGTCGGTCAGTTCCTCGAACTTCATCACGGTTTCAAGCTGACCCAACTCTTCGCCCTGATAAATACCGATTGTGCCTTCAAAGCTCATTAACATGGCGCAGGCGAGGCGGGCCATCGCTTCCTCTGACACGGCATGATCGGCCCAGCGGCTTACGTGGCGAATGACGTCATGGTTGGAAAATGACCATTCAGGCTGCCCATCCGGCGCGCCCTTTTGAAAACCTTCGATACAGCGGCGAAAGTGGGCCGGGCTGAAATCCGGGCCAAGCATGGCAAAGCTGTAGGCCATGTGCAGGCGCGACGACCCTTTGGTGTATTCCGCCATCAGGTCGATGGATCGCTGGCCCATATCGCCGACTTCGCCAACCATCATGATGTCGTCATAGCGGTCACACAGCGCCCGCAGTTGTTCGAGGAAGCGCAGGTTTTCAGGCTGGTTCTTGTTATGGATGTTGTCCTGCATTCCATACAGGTCGGTTGCCATGACCTGCTTCCCACCCTTTGCCGCAGGGTTGGATCGCCGCTTCTTGTCGTGGAAATAGTAGTTCACGGTGTCCAGGCGGAAGCCGTCAAGGCCCCGATCCAGCCAGAACTTTGCCGTGTCCAGAATGGCGTCCACCACATCGGGGTTGTGGAAGTTCAGGTCAGGCTGCTGCGACAGAAAGTTGTGCAGGTAATATTGCCCGCGCACGGCCTCGAATTCCCAAGCGGGGCCGCCAAAGTGGCTGTGCCAGTTCGTCGGCGGGGTGCCGTCAGGCTTTGGGTCGGCCCATACATACCAGTCAGCTTTGGGGTTCGTGCGATCCTTGCGGCTCTCAACGAACCAGGGGTGCTGGTCAGAAGTGTGGGACAGCACCTGATCGGTTATGACCTTCAGTCCAAGATCGTGCGCCTTGGCCAGCATCTGGTCGAAATCATCCAGCGTGCCGAAAATAGGATCGATGTCGGTGTAGTTCGACACGTCGTAACCCATATCCGCCTGCGGACTGGTAAAGATCGGCGACAGCCAGATGCAGTCCACCCCAAGGCTGGCCACATGGTCCAGCCGACTGGTAATACCGTTCAGGTCACCGATCCCGTCACCCGTGCTGTCTTGAAAGGATCGCGGATAGATTTGATAGATCACCGCGTCACGCCACCATTCCCGCATCATATCGCTCCGCTATTGCCCAGATGACAGTATCAGCGACTTTTGAAAGTGTAAGCTGCGCTGCCGCGACAAGAGCTTTCGTAGCTAAAAAACAAGTGGGCTGTCGTAAAGGGGACTGCTCCGGATGACGGGCTGTGTCGCGGCGGCTGCAAAAGATCGAGCTAAAGCTTGACCAAAGCTCGGGTTGCAGGTGGAGTAGAAGCAGGCGGCGATGACCGCAGCGCGGATAAGGACGGTTTTGCGATGGGGATCACACCAGTATCTGAAATGGTAGCTGTCGCTCGGGCAAGGATCGAAGAGCTGGATACCGCGACCGTTATAGCGCTACTGGATGACCCAGATGTGGTCATCGTCGACATCCGCGACGTGCGCGAGCGCAAGAATGGCTATATTCCCGGCAGCATCCATGCGCCGCGCGGCATGATCGAATTCTGGGTCGATCCGGCCAGCCCTTATCACAAACCTGTCTTTGCCCAAGGCAAGCGGTTCATCCTGCATTGCGCCAGCGGTTGGCGGTCTGCGCTGACAGTCGCTGCGCTGAACGATATGGGCTTTGCCGCTGCGCATCTGCGCGATGGGTTCACCGACTGGGATGCGCAGGGTGGCAAGGTCGAGGTGCCTGCACCCCAGGATTGATCCGGTTACTACTGTCGGCTAAGCAAGCGATGCAGATTGAAAGGGGGCATCCTATGCGCGTTTTGGTCACTGGTGGTGCGGGCTATATCGGCAGCCACACACTTGTCGAATTGCTGGGTCAGGCACACGAGGTCTGCGTGCTGGATAACTACGACAATTCCAGCCCCGTGGTTTTGGACCGGGTGCGCAAGCTGACCAACGGCACTGTCACGGCGGTTGAAGGCGACGTGCGCCACGACGATACGTTGCGCACCGTCATGGCCGACTTCCAACCCGATGCGGTGATCCATTTTGCCGGGCTGAAAGCCGTTGGCGACAGTATGAAAGACCCACTTGGCTATTACGATGTCAACGTGAACGGCACGATTGCGCTGCTGCGCGCCATGGATGCAGCGGGCTGCAAGCGCATCATCTTTTCATCCTCTGCCACAGTGTATGGAGAGCCGGTTTATCTGCCATATGACGAGGCGCATCCGCTGAATCCGACATCTGTTTACGGTCGCACCAAGATGATTGCCGAACAGATTCTGACGGATTGGGCGCAGGCCAAGGATGGCTCTGCCGTGTTGCTGCGGTATTTCAACCCGGTCGGGGCCCATGCTTCTGCTACGCTGGGCGAGGATCCGGCTGACGTGCCCAACAACCTGATGCCCTATATCGCGCAGGTTGCGGTTGGCCAGCGGGCGCACCTGAACGTCTTTGGAGATGACTACGATACGCCCGATGGCACGGGGCAGCGTGATTACATCCACGTCGTCGATCTGGCGCGGGCGCATGTCGCCGCCGTCGATTATGTGGCCGGCAACAGCGGCGCGCGTGCCTTCAATATTGGCACCGGCCAACCCTATAGCGTGCAGCAAATGGTAGAGGCGTTTCGCAAGGCGTCCGGTCATCCGATCCCCGTCGTGATCGCGCCCCGCCGCGCTGGCGATATCGTCGCGATGCAGGCGGATTCAGCCCGCGCGCATGCGGAGCTGGGCTGGTCGGCGACCCACACTCTTGATGACATGGCGGCCAGCACTTGGGCCTGGCAGTCTAGCAATCCAAACGGGTTTTGCGGTACCGTTGACTGACGCCATTGGCAATTCTGGCGGCCTGCTGGAACCAAATCATCGGCTGCGCTGTTTTGTTACCAATGACATGAACGCCGAATGAGGGCCCGGAGACCGGGTTCCCCTTTGGCCCAGCCGGAGAGATGGCCATGACGGATATCAAGAACACGATGGATGCCGCCGCGCGCGACACCAAGGCAGCCGCCCATGATGCAAGCGCCGAAGTAAAAAACGTCGTCAACGACGCGACAGAGCAGGCTAAGTCCGTCGCCCACGACGCCAAGGAAACGATCAAATCCGAAGTGACTGCCCGTGCCGACGCCGCTAAAGGCGCTGCCGCACAAGAGGTGAATAACGTCGCCGCTGCCCTGCGCAAGGCCGCGAGTGAGAGTCGCACGGGTAGCCCGCAAGAACGGACATTTGGTCAGATCGCAGACACGCTGGCTGATGCGTCCGACGCGATCAGCAACAAGGACTTGGGCACCGCGCTTAGCGATGTTGGCGACTTTGCGCGGCGTCATCCACTGACCTTTCTGGCCGGTGCCGCATTGGCCGGTTTCGCAGCCAGCCGCTTTGCCAAAGCGTCAGAGCGCAATGGCACCCCCACCGCCAAAGCTGATTATACCGGTAGCGATGACTTCATGCCGCCGCGCCACGGCAATGCAGACCATGACGGGCGGGGCTAAGTATGGAGTCGCATGACCCCCGCAGCACCGGATCGCTGCTGAGTGACGTGCTTGGCAGCATCGGGAACCTGCTACGCCAAGAGGTCGACCTGGCCCGTGCCGAGGTTGATCAAAATATGAAACGTGCGGCATCAGCGCTGGGCCTTTTGGTCGTGGCGGTAATCCTTGCCTTCATCGGTTTGTCCTTGCTGTCGACAGCCGTGAATTCTGCGCTTGTTCTGGTCGGGATCAGCCAGCTTTGGGCCACCGTTCTGGTGGGCCTCGTTGTCCTGCTGATTGCGGTCATTCTGGTGATCATCGGCGTCAAGCGGTTGAAGCTGTCCAGCATTGCGCCAACACTTACCGCCCGCAGCCTAAAGGCTGACGCGCAGATGATGAAAGAGGCCTATAATGACCGCTGATTATCGCAAACCGGAAGAAATCGAGGCTGATATAGCACTGGAGCGAGCACGGCTAAGCCGCAATCTGGATGTCTTGCAGGACCGCCTGACCGTCGATGGTCTGATGGAAGAAGTGAAGCTTCAGGTGCGCGGACAGATCGACGAAGTCACAGCTCAGCTGCGCAGTCAGGTCGGCGTGGTGACGCGCGACGTATCTGTCGTGCTGCGCGATCAGATCACGACCGCCAGCAACACGATCAGCCGCACGGCGCAGAAAAATCCATGGCCCTTTGCGGTCGTCGGTCTGGGCCTTGCCTGGCTTGCGATCAGCGCGGTGACGCCTGACCGCGCAACGCGCAAAAAGCCGCGCATTGGCATGGCTCCGGTCAAGCCTGCGACCCGCCCAGAGGTGCATCACTATGACAGCAGCCCCGCCGATATGGCTGCGGCCCAGTTGGAAGACGATGCAGAGGTTTGGGCAGAAGTAACGCTTGCGGCGCAGGCCCGCCCGGTGCCGTCATATGATCCAGAACCCGCGTGGGCCCGTGATGATCAGGACGTGACACCGCGCCGCCGCTGAACATTTACACAGACCTAGGACCTGCAAACCGTCAAAGGATAATCCAATGAGCAATTCTGCAAAAGACGTTCTGAACAGCGCCAGCGATGCGGCGCAAAAGATGACTCACGATGCGAACGATACGCTGCACCGCGTCGGCCATGACGTAAGCGCACAGGCCCGCCACCTGCGCGAGCGTCTGTCAGAAGGCACAGAAGGCTTGTCAGAAGCCGCCCGCGAACGCGTGGTTGCCGCCCGTCACCGCGCCGTCGAGGCGCGCCGTAAAGCCAGCAGCGCCATGTCGAACGGTCGCGATTCCGCTGGTGATCTGTTCGAGCGTCAGCCGTTGGTTATTGGTGCCTTGGCCTTCGCCGTCGGCGCGGCCATAGCAGCCCTGCTGCCCAAGACACGGACCGAGGACAACTATCTGGGCGCGCGCCGCGATGCCCTGATGGACGAGGCAGAGCGCATTTATCACGAAGAACGCGCCCGCGCTGAACGTGCGCTTGGGGCGGCCCGGTCAGAGCTGGAAGCTGCAGCACACGAAGCTGCGGGATCCGCGAAGGCGGCGTTTAAGGATGCGGCGTCGCAAGCTGAAGACAAGGCGCGCATGGCTGCGAAAAAAGTCGCCGAGAAGGCTGCAAAGGCCGCCGACAAGTAAGCCGATAATGCTTTTCGAAATGAAAGGGCCCTGCAGTGCAGGGCCCTTTTTCTGTCAGTTTGCCCAGCTTAAATCCAGCCCGGCATAGCGGTCCTGAAAATTCAGGCGGGTAGCCCAAACCGCGCGTTCGTTAATCTTGACGTTTGGCCGGCTCAGCGACATTTGCCCCGATTTCTGCAGTCCCCGCAGCAGTCGATTGACGTAGATATCGGTCAAGCCCAGCGCATCGCCGATCTCTTTCTGCGACAGGGGCAGGGGGAAGCGGTCGGACGAATGTTCGCTGAACTGCTCTGACTTGGCTTTGACCGTCAGCAGGAAATGCATCAGCCGGTCTTCGGCGGTGTAGCGGGTGATCGCGTGCAGGCGGTCATTTAACGCCCCCAAATTACACAGTGCCCTGCGACTCAGCAGGTGAACTGATCCGTCGGTCTGCATCGTCGTTTCGTGCGGCGGTCGGTTGAACCCGATGTCGGACAGGCCGATGGTGTCGCCCGCCATAAAGATCGGGGTGATCGTGGTTTGATTGCCATCACTCCGAACACGCGCCACAGCCCAACCTGACCGGACGATGGCGATTCGGTCGTCCGGCGCATTTTCTGAAAAAAGGCGGTCGCGCTTGCTAAGCGTCACGGCCTGACCTCCTAGTCGCCGCAGGGCATCACTCTCGCTGTCGGTTAATCGGATGTGTCGGTTGATCTGGGTCAGGAACGCACTTTGGACAGTCTTCAACGTAGAAACACCTTTGCTCGGCAAGACGGCTTACACCGGTCTGCGCGCCCACAAGGGCGCAACACACGAAACTTGAAGTGGTTCATACGAGGCGCTTCGAGTTGGTGGTATAAACTGGTTTAAGCGGACCGTGCCTTTTTGCCAGATGCGGGTAGCGCGTAAAAATCCGCTGAAGCGTCTATCTTTTGGCCGAACCCAGCGCGATAGTGCGCCGGAAACTAACGGAGACCGCCATGACAGACCCCTGCATCATCTGTGTCGCTATTACGGGCTCTGTGCCGACGAAGGCGGACAATCCGGCTGTCCCAATCTCTATCACTGAGCAGGTCGAAAGCACGCAGGCCGCGTTCGAGGCGGGTGCCGCCATCTGCCACGCCCATGTGCGCAACGCAGACGAGACGACGTCAAGCGATCCGGATAAATTCGCCGCCCTCAAGGAAGGGCTGGAAAAGTATTGCCACGGCATGATCATTCAGTTTTCCACGGGAGGCCGATCCGGCGCGGGGCACGCGCGGGGCGGTATGCTGTCCCTGCGCCCAGATATGGCGTCGCTATCAGTTGGGTCCAACAACTTTCCCACCCGCGTCTACGAGAACCCGCCAGACCTTGTGGAGTGGTTGGCGGCCGAGATGGTGAAATACGACGTGAAGCCGGAAATTGAAGCCTTTGATTTGAGCCATATTCTGGGGGCGGCGCGGCTGTTCAAGGAAGGCAAGATCAAGGACACGCCCTATGTGCAGTTCGTTATGGGGGTCAAAAATGCGATGCCAGCGGATCGCGACGTCTTTGACTTTTATATCAAGACCGTGAACCGCCTTTTTCCGGGTGCGCCTTGGTGTGCCGCGGGCATCGCGTCCAATCAGGCCGTCCTGAACGACTGGGCGATTTCCTGTGGGGGTCATGCCCGCACGGGTCTGGAGGACAACATCCGCTTGGATCGCGACAACCTCGCGCCGTCCAATGTGGCCCTCGTTCAGCAGACCGTCGCAGTCTGCGACAAATATGAACGCCCGGTCGCGACATGGCAGCAAGCGCGGCAAATCCTGGGGCTACGTGCTGTTTGAATGCGTTAAAGTGGGGCACCCCCAAGGGCTGACACGACGTATTCGGTAAACCGGTCCAGCGCGGCAGGCAGTCTGCGGTAGGGCGGGAAAAAGGCGGTCAGCCAAATCTCTGGCGGCTGCCAGTCGGGTAGTAACCGCACCAGATCGCCAGCAGCAATCGCGTCGCGCAGCAGAAAATCCGGCAGCAAGGCGATGCCCTGATCCGTGCCGGCCAATTGCGCCAGCAGATCACCGTTGTCGCAGGTCAGCCCGGCCTTTATGCGCACCGGCTCTGTCAGGCCGGTCGCCGGGTCCGTCAGCTGCCAGACGTTGCCATGGGCCAGATGAGTATAGGCCAGCGCCGTGTGCGCCGTCAGATCGCCGGGCACCTGCGGGGTGCCACAACGCGCCAGGTAACCCGGTGATGCGATGAGCGAGCGCGGCACTGGCGCGATTTTTCGCCAGATAGTCGACAGATCCGTTGGTACACCGGAAATGCGAAGAGCCATGTCGAAATCTTCGGTCAGGATATCGACGAACCTGTCGGTCAGGCTGATCTGCAAGTCGACATCGGGGGTGGCATCGCGAAAGCTGATCAGCGGCCCGGCAAGCCGGTGCAGGCCGAATGACAGCGGCGCCGACACTCGCAGTGTCCCGGTCAGCGTCGTTTGGAACGCCCGCACGTCATTCTGCGCTTGTGCCAGCCCACCAATTAGCGGTTCGACCTGCGTCTGAAAGGCAATGCCCGCCTGTGTCAGTGAGACCCGGCGCGTTGTACGCACCAACAGTTGCACGCCAAGCCGCGCCTCTAGTTCTGACACCGTGCGGGTCACCGAGGACGGCGCGATACCAAGGCTTTCGGCGGCGCGGGCAAAGCTGTGTGCCTCTGCCACAGCCAGAAAGGCAGTGATCTGTTCAAATTGACCCATCATCTATTATTGCACTTTCAGCAATTAATTATGCGAATTTATTTCGGTTATCGCAATCGTCGTCCAGCCTTAGATTGGGGTCAACAAAAGGAGAGTGAGCTATGCTGCACCAGATCAAAGGCCTGCACCACGTTACATCTATCGCCTCGGATGCGGCCGAAAACAACGCCTTCTTTACAAAGGCCCTAGGACTGCGGCGCGTTAAGAAAACAGTCAACTTTGACGCGCCGGACGTCTACCACCTCTACTATGGCGACGAAGTCGGCACCCCCGGCAGCGTCATGACGTATTTCCCATTCCACGACGCAGCCCGCGGTCGCCGCGGCACAGGCGAAGTTGGCGAAACGGTCTATTCCATCCCAAAAGGCAGCTTGCCCTTTTGGTCCGACCGTCTGGGTGCCGCAGCCGAGGGGATACAGGCCGTGGATCATTTTGGCGAAAAACGCCTGCGTTTTCAGACCACCGATGGGGAGGGCTTTGCGCTTGCCGAAATTGCGGACGACAACCGCCAAGGTTGGACAGGCAACGGTATTGCCGATGACCACGCCATTCGCGGCTTTCATGGCGCGACCATGCGGTTGCAGGACGCGGGCGCAATGACCGAACTGCTGCAATTCATGGGGTATGAAAAGCAGGATACCATTGGCAACGTTTCGCGATTTGCGGTGGCGGACGGGACCGGGGCCAACACCATCGATCTAGAGGAACTGCCGTCGGCGAAACGCGCATCCCAAGGCGCGGGATCGGTCCACCATATTGCCTTTGCTGTTGAAAACCGCGCTGCGCAACTGGAAGTCCGCAAAGCGCTGTTGGACACGGGCTATCAGGTTACCCCGGTGATCGATCGTGACTATTTCTGGGCGATTTACTTCCGCACCCCGGGTGGGGTTTTGTTTGAGGTAGCGACCAACGAACCAGGATTTGATCGCGACGAAGATGTGGCTCACTTGGGCGAGGCCCTGAAACTGCCTGCGCAGCATGAGCAACTTCGGCCGTTTCTGGAACAACACCTTCAGCCTTTAGGATAGTAACCCATGTATCGTTTCATTGAAACTAAAGGCACCGACGGCGCCCCGCTTTTTTTTACATTTCACGGAACGGGCGGCCGGCCGGAGCAGCTGCACGGATTGGCCGAAACTCTGGTTCCGGGGGCGCATGTCATTTCGCCGGCAGGGGATGTCAGCGAAAACGGCGCGGCGCGGTTTTTTCGGCGCACAGCAGAGGGTGTCTATGACATGGATGATCTTCATGCCCGGGCCGACAATATGCGAAATTTCATCACGGATACGGTGGCACGTATCCAACCTGCTGCCGTATTTGGCATTGGATATTCGAATGGTGCGAATATTCTTGCCGCCGTCCATTTGAACGGCCCTCGACAGTTTGACAGTATCGCTCTGATGCATCCGCTGATCCCCTGGACCCCGGCTGAAAATGATGCGGTCCAAGATACCAAGGTTCTGATCACAGCTGGCCGGCGCGATCCAATTTGTCCCGCCACAATGACCCAAAAACTGGCTGATTGGCTGACGGTATCTGGTGCACAGGTTAATCTACACTGGCACGAAGGCGGACACGAACTGGCAGAGTCTGAAGTTGTCGCGCTTCAGTCCCAATTTGCACCGGCCAGCGGCGCGCGTTAGCGCGTTAGGAAGTGGCTTCGTCTACTCCCATTACGGACTTCGGTCGGAGTCCGTGATGGGACGGTGTTTTGCGTCTGAGCCATGTGACCCAGTTTGAACGGTGACCACGTTTACTAGCGAGCCTGCACCGTCTCTCTTAATCGTC
>CAWUXN010000076.1:0-6263 GCA_963926415.1 uncultured Loktanella sp. | reverse complement strand
GATGTCTGTGCGAATTCTATCCATGTCTTTAATATAGGCCGCGCGAGGCGGCGGGGAAAGCCCGCGCCCTGCGACATCCTTGCCCGTCCGCACCGATCGCGGCTATGGTCCGCCACAACACGAAGGGACCAAGATGCAGGACCGTGCGAAACCGCAAAAAGATGCCTATGCCCTGATACTAGAGGCGATTGATAGCCACTTCTACAAGCCGGGCGACCGGCTGGTGGAAAGCGAACTGGCGGACCGGCTTGGTGTCAGCCGCACGCCGGTGCGCGAGGCACTGCAGCGGCTGGAGACGCAAAGCCTGCTGACACGCGACGGGCGATCCTTGATCGTGGCGTCCTTAGATCACACTCAAATGGCAGAGCTTTATGTGGTGCGCGGCACGCTGGAAGGGCTGGCCGCCCGCCTTGCCGCCCGCCATGCCACGCCCGAAGAGGTCGCCGTGCTGTGCGACATGCTGAAGGCGGATCAGGCCTTGAAAAACGATCCTGATGCGCTGGCTCGCGCCAATCGCCGTTTTCACAAGCAGATCCATTTGGCATCGCACAATCGCTTTTTGGTCCAGCAGCTGGACCTTGTGCATCGGTCCATGGCGCTGCTGGCGAACACGTCCATCGCCGCCGAAGGGCGGGGCAGCGACACGCTGGAGGAACACGGCCGGATCGTCGATGCCATCGCCGCCGGTGACGGCGAGGCGGCGGATGCGGCATTGCGCGCGCATATCTCTGAGGCCTTTGTCACTCGGCTGCGGCTGGATGCGGCAAAGGTTGAGGCTGCTAACTGAGCGCCTGACGAGGCGGGGGGATGAGGCTAGGCTGCGCCAAGTGAAGCGCGTTTCAAAGCAAGGCTCTCCACGTCCGATCCGACATATGCGTGCAGCGGTGCCATCACGGCATCAACCAGACTGCGAAGAGAAGCGTAACCCGGATGAGTGACAATGACCCGAGCAAAGAAAGGAAAACGAACTTGATCTAGACACCCAATTAGAGGAGCTGCCATTTGCCTCTTCGTGTGGGACCGAGGGGATAAATACGGTTTCATATCCCGCGCGGGCCAGCCGCAAGCCGAGATCGGCGTATTCGGTCAAGTTGTGGGCGTCCCAGTCGCGTCGTTTTTCAAGGATGTCGCGGCGAGAGAACAAGGTCGTGTCGCCAAGGGCCACGACCAGCCCCATGCGCGCATAACCTTGCAAAAAAACCCGAAGCGAGCTGACGTATTCTATGGTAAAACAACGCGCAAGCCAGTTTGCAGCGCTGTTGTAATAGTTCAGCACGCCTTGGAGGCAGGCGAAGCGCGGCGAGGCGGTGGCAAAGGTCGCCGCCACGATGCGTAGCTGATCGGGGTCTGGCGCGTCTTCGGTTTCTTAAACGCCGGTGATGCTACCGCGCACAAAATCCAACGCATGGTTCAGCGCGAGCGGTTTGGCGCGCAGGGTGCTTTTGGGCACGATGATGGGCCGCATCCAGGTCATCAGATGGGTGCGGCAAAGCGCCCGGCGGGTGGTCTCATCGTTGTCCTCGAGCACGAGGCAGACATCCAGCCGCTCGCGCGGGTGATTAGCGCCTCGAGCCGGGTCAGAGGGTGTTCCGCGATGGCGCGTTCGCTGTAACGCGGGATTATCAGGGTGATGATCGGCAGCGGCAGGTTGCTGTATAGGGGAGACGGATCAGTGGGACCGCCCACACACAGCGCAACCCCCTTTACCAGCCCTTTCAGCGCCAACTGGGCGACGGCGATGGCCGACAGCACCGTGATGACGGCAACCCGCGCGACGAGTGTCGCGACCCCCAGCAAAACAGCGCCAAGGCAGGCCTGCTGGATCGCCTTGCCCGCCTTCCAGCCCCGGCTGCTTTGATCCGCAGGCAGGCGGTTTTCGTCGCGGTGAACAATGTCTGGGGCAAAGCCCTGCACCAGCTGCTGCGCTGATCTGATCAGACGTGCACAGCGTCATACGCACCGAGCCAAAGACGTCCGGCAACCCTTAGCAGTGCTTCAGAAAAGTGTCATAGCCAGCACAAGGGTGCAATTCCTGGCCGCCCGCCATGGCAGAACCATATGCGTAATCGCCCGCGCGGCACTGGACCGGTGCACCAACGCCGCATGCAGGGCCGGATCGATAACGCGGGAGCCCAGAATATCGCCTTTGGCCATCAAAAAAAACGCAGTGGGATACGCTGAACCTTGTGCGTAGCACGTCGGTTACGGGCAGCTGTTTGCGGACCGCGATGTCCTGCGCCTGCTGCGCCGTCAGGGCCGAGATCTGGTCGAATGCAAAAGGGCGTCTGACCGCCAGATCGGGGCCTATATCCAGTGGTGCCGGGGCCCCGGGTGTATGGATGCGAGCCCCGGAAAGTCTTGGACCTGTTTTTACTGCATGGCCATCTGGAAGATAGATCGTCTATTTGGCGTTAATTTGAACCTAACGGCGTTAAGATGAGCCGGCTTTTCTGGCCGCCATCGCGTCGGCAAAGCGTTCGAATAGGTAATAGCTGTCTTGCGGACCTGGGCTCGCCTCTGGGTGATATTGCACGGAAAAGACAGGGCGACCCGTCATGGCGATACCGCAGTTCGACCCGTCAAACAGGCTGACGTGGGTTTCCTGTACACCGGCGGGCAGCGTCTGGCTGTCTACAGTAAAGCCATGGTTCATCGAGGTGATTTCCACCTTTCCGGTCGTCATGTCCTTGACAGGATGGTTTGCACCGTGATGGCCGTGGTTCATTTTGACTGTCTGCGCACCCAGCGCGAGCGCCAGCATCTGGTGGCCGAGGCAGATGCCAAAGACTGGCAGGTCCTTGCGTTCCAGCACACCCTTGATCATCGGGACGGCATATTTTCCGGTTGCGGCGGGATCGCCGGGGCCGTTGGACAGGAATACACCGTCGGGGTTCAGGGCCAGAACGTCCTCTGCCGTGGCAGAGGCGGGCAGGACCGTCACGTCGCAGCCAGCAGAAGCAAGGCACCGCAGGATGTTACGCTTTGCGCCATAGTCGATGGCGACAACCTTGTGACGTGGGGCGGTCTGCGTCTTGTAGCCGTCGGGCCATGCCCAGAGCATTTCGTCCCAGTGATAGCTTTGCGCGCAGGTGACATCCTTGGCCAGATCGATGCCGACCAGTCCGGCGAAACCGCGGGCCGCGGCGACAAGCGCTGCGATGTCAAAGTTGCCGTCGGGATGATGGGCCAGCGCGACATGCGGCGCGCCTTGCTGGCGGATCGCGCGGGTCAGGCGGCGGGTGTCGATGCCACCCATGCCAATGCGCCCGCGCCGGGTCAGCCATGCTGTCAGCTCTTCTGTAGAGCGCCAGTTCGACGCCTCAGTCGGGTCCCACTTGACGATCATGCCAGCGGCGACAGGATCGGCGGTTTCATCGTCCTCGGCGTTAACGCCGGTGTTGCCGATGTGGGGGAAGGTAAAGGTCACGACTTGGCCCGCGTAGGACGGGTCGGTCATGATTTCCTGATAGCCGGTCATGGCTGTGTTGAAACACAGCTCGGCGGTGGTTTGGCCGGTAGCGCCGAACCCTTTTCCGAAGAAGACGGTGCCATCGGCAAGGGCAAGGCAGGCAGTCGGTTTTGCGGTATCGGTGGCGGTCATCCGGGGTCCCCTTCGGCAGTGCGGGCGCGCAAATTCGTTTCGTCTTACGGGGGCCAGCGGGCAGGGTCAAGGCGGTGCCGGTGACGCGACGTTCGGGTGCTTGTCAGTGGGGGGGCGCGACTCTATATTGCGCCGATCTAAGATATAGGACGACAGACATGGACGTGCGACAGCGACTCTCCGCATCACTGAAGGATGCGATGAAGGCCAGAGAGGCGGACCGCTTGTCCACCTTGCGTCTGATCAATGCCGCCATAAAGGACCGGGACATAGCCCTGCGCGGTACCGGTGCCGAAGAGGGAGCGACCGTTTCCGAAAGTGACGTGCTTGCCATTCTGGGCCGCATGGTCAAGCAACGGCAGGAAAGTGCCCGCGCCTACGAGGAAGGCGGGCGGCTGGAGCTGGCCGAAAAGGAACTGTCCGAGATCAAGGTGATCGAGGAGTTCTTGCCCCGTCAGCTGTCGGAAGATGAAACCGCCGTCGCCGTCGGTGCCGCCATCGCCGAGACGAGCGCTGAAAGCATCCGCGACATGGGTCGGGTAATGGCGGTGTTGAAGGACAAGTATACCGGCCAGATGGACTTTGGCCGGGTTGGGCCGATGGTCAAGGACAAACTGGGGTGATCTTCGACGCGTCTTGAAAAACCAAAGGCCCTGTGCCCATTACGGGCGCAGGGCCTTTTTCAATTCATTATACAGCGCCAGCCGTTCTGCGGCGTCCAGAAATGCGCCGATCTCGACCTCTCGGTCGCCGCCGCGCAGGGTGATGTAGTTTTCAACCGGGCCGCCCTTGGGGTGCAGGTGGAGGCTTACCCAATAACGATTTGCCTGCCAGTCCTGACGTGGCCCCTTGGGGTTGTGGCGAGTCAGATGCGCGGTGTCTGCGGTGACATGCAATTCCTCTAACACTTCGCCGCGCTTGTAGCTGACGTTCAGGGCATACCAAAGTCCGGTAAACATTATGGCGAAGAACGGCAGCAGGGCCCATAGCACCGCCGTGCCCAGCACAGTAAGCAGCGGCAGCGTGATGATCGTCGCCGTCGCCCCCATGAACAGTACGAAATCCCGGCGCAGCAAGGATCGGTAGGGCCAGAGCGACAGGCTCCAGTCCGGGGTTTCGTGCGGTGGTTTTGGCGTCCATTCGTAAGGCATAATTAACTTCTAGCAGGGCATCATGCGCTGGCAACTGCGCCTGTTCGTCGCGTCGGAGCCTCCGGTGGGCGTTTGCGTAGCAAGGTGAATGGGGATCTGTGGCAGGGTACGTGGGGTTGGCAAAGGATATGTTAGATGAGCGTGATGATCAGGGCCGTAGTACCGGGCGACCGCGCTGCGTGGGACTCGCTTTATGCGGGCTATGCAGCATTTTACAAGGTGACGCAGACGCAAGCGATGAGGGACGCGGTCTGGGACTGGTTGATGGATTCGGGTCACGGCACCGAGGGACTTGTGGCCTGCGCCGATGACGGCCAGCTGATTGGTTTGGCGCATTACCGCGCCTTCGCACGGCCGTTGTCGGCGAGCACAGGCGGTTTTTTGGACGATCTGTTCGTCGATCCGCATCTGCGGGGCAGCGGGGCTGCGGACGCGCTGATCGCGGCTTTGCGTGATATCGGCGCGGCGCGGGGCTGGACGGTGATCCGCTGGATCACAGCAGAGGATAATTACCGTGCGCGCGGCGTCTATGACCGTGTGGCGATGCGCACGCCGTGGGTGACCTACGACATCAAGCTTTAGCAGACCTTGATTAGGGTGACGTGTTACCAAACGTCGATCATGTCTGGCGCCAAGCCGCCAAAGCGGGTGAAATAAGCGATGTGGTCAGTTTGCCAGCCGGTTAGTTCGGTGTTCTCGCCCTCTTCTAGCGCCATAGCGTCGGTGGCGTCATGAAAGGGGCATGTGATGACCTGCTGCGTTTTGATTGCGCATTTCGGTGTTCCATCTTAGTGCAGGATGATGTCGCGGCACCTCGGTTCGGGCATCGGCTCGCCATTCTGAAGATCGCGCAGCGCGCCGCTTGTGGCGGTCTTTTGGCTATTGCGTACGAGAGTAAACAGGCGCGGGCAAAGCTGAAGGCCGTCGTCAACCGTGAAGGTTTCCGCTGCAGCGTAGCGCAGGCGCAGGGCCTCAAGTGTGTCGGACATGTCTGCACCCGCAGGGTGTTATACGAAAAAAGGCCCCGGAGAGATCCGGGGCCTTTTGATGTTCTAGGCGGGATTAGTGGGCGTGGCCCTTGTCCCAATCGCTCTGCTTTGGCAGCTGCTCGAACGTGTGCTCGGGCGGCGGGCAGGGCAGGGTCCATTCCAGCGTATCGGCATGTTCGTTCCAATAGTTGTTCTCGGTCACTTTGCGACCTGCAAAGATCGTGTAGAAAACAATGCCGATGAAGAACACAAAGGAGGCAAAGGTCAGGAACGCGCCCCAAGACGAGACATAGTTCCAATAGGCATAGGCCTCTGGGTAATCGATATAGCGGCGTGGCATGCCTTGGCGACCCAAAAAGTGCTGTGGGAAGAAGGTCAGGTTGGCCCCGATGAACATGCCCCAAAAGTGCAGTTTACCCGCCCATTCAGGATATTGACGCCCTGACATTTTGCCGATCCAGAAATAAACCCCGGCAAATATCCCAAACACCGCGCCCAAGCTCATAACATAGTGGAAGTGCG
>CAWUXN010000075.1:0-4196 GCA_963926415.1 uncultured Loktanella sp. | reverse complement strand
GTGGCGGCGCTGGCGACGATTGCGGGCGTGCTTTATGGCCTCGATAAATCCTTCAAGGCTTTCACATACTTCCAGTTACTTCTTCCCATATTCGCGGCCGCCATTGTCGGCGGCATCGGCAACCCAGTGGGTGCCATCGCGGGTGGTTTCCTGATCGCCTTTGCAGAGGTCACCGTGACCTATCCGCTGAAAAAGGTGCTGACCTATTGGCTGCCCGACGGTATGGGGCCTGATGGCCTCGTGCAGCTGCTATCGGGTGACTACAAATTTGCGGTCAGCTTCATGATCCTGCTGATCGTGCTGCTGTTCAAACCGACCGGCCTGTTCAAGGGGCAAAACATATGACCGACAATCTGCGCACCGCATTTTTCGCGGGCTTTGTCGCCCTGCTGATAATCTGCACCGGGTTTTTGGACAACTGGAACCTTGCGCTGGTCATCCTGAACTATGGCCTGATTTCCGCGATCATGGCGCTGGGGGTGAACCTGCAATGGGGCCTTGCAGGGCTGTTTAACGTCGGCGTCATGGGCTTTGTCGCGCTTGGCGGCTTGGCCTCTGTGTTGATTTCAATGCCGCCCGTGGCAGAGGCGTGGTCCGCTGGCGGCGGGCGCGTGATGCTGGGGCTTGCTATTGGGGCCACAGCAATTACGGCGCTGGTCATGGTTTACAAGCGCATGGCCAAGGGCCGGCGGCGCAATTTGGTAATGGTTGCGCTGATGATCGCGGGCTTTTTCGCGTTCCGCACCGTGTTCGATGGCGGCGTGTCGGCGATTGAAAGCGTGAACCCTTCGTTGACCGGCTATTTGGGCGGTGTGAACTTTGGCGGCGACGCCGGGCGCGAATGGTGGTGGATGCCGATCATCGCTTGGCCTATCGGTGGGTTGCTGGCAGCCGGTGCCGCTTGGGCGATTGGCAAGACAGCGCTGGGGCTGCGGTCCGATTACCTTGCCATTGCCACGCTGGGCATCGCCGAGATTATCATCGCCGTTCTCAAGAACGAGAACTGGCTGTCGCGCGGCGTGCTGAACGTCACCGGCCTGCCCCGTCCTGTCCCATACGAGACTGATTTGCAGGTCGATCCTGGTTTCATCGCCAAGGTGAATGATCTGGGGCTGGATGTGACGACGGCATCAACGCTGACAGTCAAACTACTTTATGCAGGTCTGTTCGCGGTTTTTCTGGTCGTGCTGCTGATGCTGGCGCAGCGCGCGCTGCACAGCCCCTGGGGCCGCATGATGCGCGCAATCCGCGACAACGAGGTCGCAGCCGAGGCGATGGGCAAGGACGTTACACGCCGCCATTTGCAGATCTTTATCATTGGCTCTGCCATTTGCGGTCTTGCGGGTGCCATGATGACCACACTGGACGGTCAGATGACGCCTGCCGCCTATCAGCCGCTGCGCTTTACCTTTCTGGTCTGGGTGATGGTGATCGTTGGGGGCTCCGGGAACAACATCGGCGCGGCTTTGGGCGGGATGCTGATCTGGTGGCTTTGGGTGGCTGTGGGCGAATATGGCCCCGATCTGATGATCTGGGCGACCTCTGGCCTGCACGCTGACAGTGCATTGAAGGCGAGCCTGATCGATTCCGCGCCGCAGATGCGGTTCTTGGTGATGGGCACGGTATTGCTACTGATCCTGCGATTCAGTCCGCGCGGGATCTTGCCCGAAAAGTAGACGCAAGGCGTCAATCGCCTTGCGTTCACACGCTGCAACCCTATGACGGAAGCTACATCATTACAGGGGGATCCGACGCGATGAACATGGCCAGCACCTTCATCAAGCCTATGCATCCAGAGGGGCGCAAGTTCGTCGCGATCTTTGCCGTTATTTCCCTTCTGCTCTTCATTGTTTGGGACCCGCTGGGCTGGCTTGGCGTGCTGCTGACGGTATGGTGCTATTACTTTTTCCGTGACCCAGAGCGTGTGAGGCCAACCCGTCCAGATCTGGTCATCAGCCCCGCCGACGGTATCATCTCCCTGATAGAACTGGCGGTCCCCCCGGCAGAGCTGGGCATGGCGGATACGCCCCTGACCCGCGTCAGCGTGTTCATGAACGTCTTTAACTGCCACGTGAACCGCGCGCCTGTGGGCGGAATGGTCAAGGCGATCGCTTACCGCCCTGGCAAGTTCTTTAACGCCTCGCTGGACAAGGCTAGCGTCGATAACGAGCGGAACTCTGTCCGCATCGCCATGGCGGACGGGCGCGACATTGCGGTCGTGCAGATTGCTGGCCTCGTGGCGCGGCGCATCGTTTGTTTCGTCAAACCCAACGATGAGCTGGATGCGGGCGAACGGTTCGGTCTGATCCGCTTCGGCTCCCGTCTTGATGTCTATCTGCCGGAAGGCGTGACGCCCATGGTCAGCATCGGGCAGACCATGGTCGCAGGCGAGACGGTCATCGCAGACCTGAAGGCCTGATCTATGGCCCGCGCCCCGCGCCGTGACGTCGCCCTGCTGCAATTATTACCCAACGCGCTGACGCTGACGGCGATCGGTGCCGGGCTGTCGGCGATCCGTTCTGCGGTCGAGCATGATTTCAAAACCGCCGCCTTGCTGCTGTTGTTCGCCGCCCTTTTGGACGGCATCGATGGGCGCGTTGCCCGGATGCTGGGCAGCCATTCAAAGGTCGGGGCAGAGCTCGACAGCCTTGCTGATTTCGTCAACTTCGGCGTGGCCGCGCCCCTGATGCTGTATTTCTGGGCTTTACAGGATTACCGCAAGATCGGCTGGATCGCGGTTCTGATCTTTGCCGTGTGCTGCGTGCTGCGGCTGGCGCGGTTCAACGTCGATGCCAAATCAGGCGAAGTTCCCACGACTTTTGAAGATTTCATCGGGGTGCCGTCGCCTGCGGGAGCGATGCTGGTCTTGCTGCCGATGTTCACCTCTTTCGCCTTTGCCGACGCAGCCCTGCTGCCCGATCCGGTGCTGTGTGTTTACATGGCGGCCATCGGTTTGCTGATGATCAGCTCGATCCGCACGTCATCCTTCAAGTCGCTGCGCATTGCGCCGGGAAACATCCGTTATGTGCTGCTGGGGGTTATCGTCCTGATCGCCGCCGTGCTCACCTATCCGTGGATCACTCTGGTCGCATTATGCGCGGCCTATATCGCGGGTGTCGTCTGGGACAGTCTACGTCGATCCCGCTGATCTGAACTGCGCGCAAAGGGTTCACTATGGATATCTCTGCTGTCGAAAAAAGCTATGCCCGCTGGGCACCAGTCTATGATCGGACCTTTGGTGCACTGACTAATATCGGCCGCAAGCGCACCGTCACCTATATCGCTGAGCGTGGCGGCGACGTGCTAGAGGTCGGGGTCGGCACCGGGCTAGCCTTGCCTTTTTATGACGACCGGGTCAGCGTGACCGGCATCGATTTCAGCCCCAACATGTTGGCCAAGGCCCGCGCCCGTATCGCCCGCTACGGACTGAACCATGTGAAAGAACTGCGGCAGATGGATGCCCGCTCGCTTGATTTTCCGGACAACAACTTTGACACTGTGGCCGCCATGCATGTGCTGTCCGTCGTGCCAGAGCCCGAGCGTGTCATGGCCGAGATCGCCCGCGTGTGCAAACCCGGCGGTCAGGTCGTGATTGCCAACCACTTTCAACGCGACGCCGGATTTCTGGCACGGATCGAACGGTTGATTGCGCCCTTGGAAAACCTGCTGGGCTGGCATTCAGACTTCCGGATGCAGACCGTGTTGTCCGATGATCGCCTGTCGCATCTGACCCAGCACGCGCTGCCACCACTCGGGATGATGACCTTTCTTGTGCTGCAAAAGGCATAATGCACCCCCTTGCCATGCGCCGCATAGGACCCTATCTATAAGTTGTCCTTAGGGACTATGGACATAAACGCGCTCGTAATAAGCGGATCGGACCCGGGGGCGGTACCCGGCGTCTCCACCAATAATCTGGTCATTTGCCAGCGATGGGGACGAAATAGGATCGACGAACGTCTAAAGGGGTTATGCTTTGGCTCGGTGAGTTACCACCGTTATCGGTACAAAAAAGCTAGTTGCAAATGACAACAAAGCACCGATGGCCCTCGCAGCGTAAGCTGTGCGGAATATCGAAAACTTAAGCCCTGCGGTTTTGCGACCGTAGGCGGGGTCCGCAGGTACCTGGCAACAGAAACCTGCACCTACCCCCTTCTGATTTATCTCTCCCGTGGCGAGATCCTCAGGGCTAGCCT
>CAWUXN010000074.1:0-3683 GCA_963926415.1 uncultured Loktanella sp. | reverse complement strand
ACTGGATGTGGCGTGAACCTTGCACCCCGCCCGCGTCAACGCTTGCGTCAACACTGTGCGGATCGTGCGGTCGTCATCCGCAACAAGTACCGTTCCATCCATCAGTTTTCTCCGTCGTCGTTTGAGTCTGCTAGCGGCAATGACAGGCGAAACACGGTGCGGCCCGGACCCGAGTCCACCGTGATCCATCCGCCACCGTCGTGCATCAGTTTGCTGACCAGTGCGAGGCCGAGTCCGGTGCCGTTATCACGGCCCGAAACGAAGGGTTCAAAAACGTCTGCCGCGATATCAGGCGGCAGGCCGGGGCCATCGTCGATCACCTCGATCTGCAATGGCAAGCGGGCCTGCGTGCCGTCGGGCTGCATAACGCGCAAGGATGCGTCATAGAAAGTGCGCAGTCGAATCGTGCCACCGGGCCCGCCCGCCTCTGCCGCGTTTTTGATCAGGTTTTGAAAGACTTGCTGCAACTGGTCGGCATCGGCCAGCGCGCGGGGCAAGGACGGGTCATAATCCGTCAGGAACATCATATGCGCGCCAAACCCGACAGAGGCCGAATGCCGCGCGCGGTCCAGCGTGTCATGGATATTGATCGACTTGCGCAGCGCCGGGCGCAAATTGCCAAACTGCTCGACCTGCTCCAGGAGCTTTACGATCCGCCGCGACTCCGCGACGATCAAATCGGTCAGCTCTTGGTCCTGCGGCTCTAGCCCCATGGACAGCAGCTGCGCGGCACCGGTGATGCCAGCAAGGGGGTTCTTGATTTCGTGCGCCAGCATTTCGGCCATGCCGATGGCGGACCGGGCAGCCTTGCCAGACATTGCGTTCTGGTTCATGCGGCTGACGATCTGCTGCGGACTAATCATCATGATCGTGACGCCTGCCTGACCAGTTAGCGGCGCGAATTGGATGTTGCAATGCAGCGGTGCCCGCATCCCGGACCCGACATCGACGTCGTTGATGAACAGCGATGTGCGCTGCTCGCGGGCGCGCTCGAAGGGGATTTCCAGTGGCGCATCAATCAGAACCTTTTCCCAGACGACTTCGCCCACCAGCGACTTGGCGGAAAGGTTCAGAAAACTTTCTGCTGCCGGGTTGGATTGCAGGATCTTGTCATCCGCATCCAGCAGCAGCGCCGGTACCGGCAGCGAAGTCCACAGCGCCTCGTCCTCGATCATGCGGCCACCTGCGCGGGCTGGATCAGCGCATCTGGCAACAACGCCAAGACGTTGGCCGGCTCAGTTGAAGTTAAAACAGACCCGCGCAAATCGCGCGGGGTGCCTGCGACATCCATATACCACCCAAGGTGTTTGCGCGCGACGCGCAGGCCAAGATCGCTACCGTAGAACATCAACATCGCCTCGTAGTGATTTGAAACCATGTCGGAAAATGAGGGCCCCTGCGGCACGATCGGCGCAGGCGTTCCGTAAAGGTCAGCGCAGATTTGCGCCAACAACCAGGGGCGTCCCTGGGCGCCGCGCCCCACCATGACGCCGTCTGCGCCGGATTGTTCCATTGCCGCCTGCGCCGTGGCGCTGTCAGTGATGTCGCCGTTGGCAATCACAGGAATCGAGACCGCATCACGCACGCGGCGGATCGCGGCCCAGTCGGCGGACCCTTTGTAAAACTGACAGCGGGTGCGGCCGTGGATCGTGACCAACGCGATGCCCGCATCCTGCGCACGGCGTGCCACATCGGCGGCGTTCAGGCTGCAGTCATCCCAGCCGAGCCGGGTTTTCAGCGTCACAGGAATATCGACGGCATTCACCACAGCTTCAATCAACCGCAGCGCATGATCAGGCGTGCGCAGCAAGGCCGAGCCTGACAGCCCGCCAGTGACCTTCTTGGCGGGGCAGCCCATGTTGATGTCAATCACTGCGGCACCGTTGCCAGCGACCATGCGCGCGGCCTCGGCCATCCAGTAAGCGTCGCGGCCAGCCAGCTGCACGGCGGTCGCGCTTTGATCATAGCCCAACTCCGCCCGGTCACGAACCGACGGCTTCGCCTGCACCATATCCTGCGATGCGACCATTTCAGACACGACCCACCCCGCGCCAAAGCTGGCTACCAACTGCCGGAACGGCAGGTCAGTAATGCCCGCAAGCGGGGCAAGCGCCACCGGTGGGTCTGGCAGAAAACTAGGTGATGCCGTCAAATTCATCTTTTGCCTAAAGGCTGTGCGCCTGCTCTTCGACTTAGACCGAGTTGCGCAGGGTGACAACGTATGGCGCTAACGCACTCGGTATTTTTCAGGCAGTCGCCTAATAATTAGGCGGCAGACTGGTGATTGCGTAGAGTTTGACTGATCGTTAGTCAGAGAGCCGACGCATTTTGCAGCAGACAGGAGGCCGCCTTGGCCAGCACCACCGCAGTGATCGTGGCCGCCGGACGCGGGCTTCGCGCCGGTGGCGGGGTGCCGAAGCAGTGGCGTGATCTAAATGGGCAAAGCATCGTGGACCGCAGCGTCGCCGCCTTTGCCAGCCATCCCGGGATCGACGCCATCGTGCTGGTGCTGAACCCCGAAGATCTGGACCGCTGGACCGCCCCAGGTGTTACCATCGTGGCAGGCGGCGCGACGCGGCAAGATTCTGTGATAGCGGGTCTGGCGGTGGTGAAAACGGATCATGTCCTTATACATGACGCCGCCCGCCCGCTGGTAACCGCCGCTGTGATCGACCGGGTTTGCGCCGCGCTTGATAATGCCCCAGGCGCCGCGCCTGCGCTGGCCGTCACCGATGCGCTATGGCGCGGCGATACCCATGTCACAGGCGTCCAGGACCGCGGGGGGCTATTTCGCGCACAGACGCCGCAGGGATTTCACACCAAAGCGATCCGCGCGGCCCACACCGCCCACACCATGCCCGCCGCCGATGACGTCGCCGTAGCGCGAGCGGCGGGGCTGGACGTGGCGATCGTGGCGGGCGATGAGGATAACCTGAAGATCACACTCCCGCATGACTTTGCGCGGGCCGAAAAGCTGCTGAGGGGACCTATGGATATCAGGCTGGGCAATGGCTACGACGTGCACCGCTTTGGGCAGGGGGATCATGTGATGCTTTGCGGTGTGGCCGTGCCGCATGGGCGCGGCTTGCAGGGGCATTCGGACGCCGACGTCGGCATGCATGCGGTGACGGATGCGATTTATGGTGCACTGGCGCAAGGCGATATTGGCGTGCATTTCCCGCCGTCCGACCCGCAGTGGAAAGGGGCTGAAAGCCAGATCTTTCTGCACCATGCTGTGCAATTGGCGCGCGATATGGGCTTTGCGATTTCCAACATCGACTGCACGATAGTGTGCGAATACCCTAAAGTAGGCCCACATCAGGCCGCGATGCGCGCGGCGATGGCGCAGATCATGGGGCTGGAGGCCGGGCGCATCAGCGTGAAGGCAACGACATCGGAACGGCTTGGGTTCACAGGACGCGAGGAAGGCATCGCTGCCATCGCGACCGCAGCATTGGTGGCAAAATGACACGATTGATCGCGACGGTCTTTTATATCGGCTACCTGCGCCCCGCGCCTGGGACCTGGGGGTCACTGGCCGCCCTGCCCCTTGGCCTTTTGCTGATGGTGCTAGGCGGGCCTTGGCTGCTAATCGTCGGCACCGCCGCGCTCTTCGCCCTTGGTTGGTGGGCGACGATCCACGAAACCCGCGCCAGCGGCAATGAAGACCCGTCCGAGATTGT
>CAWUXN010000073.1:0-7517 GCA_963926415.1 uncultured Loktanella sp. | reverse complement strand
GTGACCATATTATCCGCGTGACGCCGCACGCCTTTGACGATTTCGTCGTGGGCGGGACTGGAGATGCGATGAACTGCAGGATGTTGGGGTTAGACTGAATATGACCGTCGGGCCGGGGCTCTGCCTCGGATCCCGAGGTGTTTCTGACCAGAAGAAAATGGACTGGAGGATGGGGCGATGACACGGATCAAGTTGGGAATGGTGGGTGGCGGCAAGGACGCCTTTATCGGGGCAGTGCATCGCTATGCTTTGCGGCTGGATGACCGGTTCGAACTGGTGGCTGGCGCACTGTCGTCGACGCCTGAAAAGTCGTTGAAATCGGGACGTGCACTGGGGTTGGCAGAGGACCGGATCTATCCTGATTTCTATGCTATGGCCGCTGCAGAGGCGGCACGCGATGACGGAATTGAGGCCGTATCGATCGTCACGCCGAACCACATGCATGCCCCTGCTGCCAAGGCATTCTTGTCGCACGGTATCCATGTGATCTGTGACAAGCCACTGACGGCGACACTGGAAGAGGCGCGCGAGCTGGTCGCGGTGGCCGATGCGTCAGATGCGCTGTTCGTGTTGACCCACAATTATACGGGCTATCCTCTGATGCTGCACGCGCGGCAGATGGTGGCCGATGGAAAGCTGGGCAATATTCGCGTTGTGCAGGTCGAATATGCGCAGGACTGGCTGACCGAAGATGCCGGCGAGGATAACAAACAGGCAGGTTGGCGAACCGATCCGGCTCGCTGTGGCGCTGGTGGCTCGACCGGGGATATCGGCACCCATGCCTATAATTTGGCAAGTTTCGTATCCGGGTTGACGCTGGACAGCCTTGCTGCCGATCTGCAAAGCTTTGTGCCCGGCCGCAGGGTGGATGACAACGGGCATGTATTGCTCCGATTCAAGGGCGGCGCGCGGGGAATGCTGTGGTGCTCGCAAGTTGCGCCAGGCAATGAAAACAGGCTGACGCTGCGGATTTATGGCGACAAGGGCGGGCTGTCTTGGGGGCAGGAAAATCCGAACGTGATGGAATACACGCCTTTTGGTCAGCCAACACAAACCCTGACACGTAACGGTGCATCCGGTGCGCAAGACGGCGTACGCATTCCGGGCGGCCATCCTGAGGGGTATCTGGAAGGGTTCGCCAACATCTATGTAGCTGCCGCCGATGCGATTGAGGCGGCGCTGGACGGGCGCAAAAGCGATGCGCTGTACCCGACGGTGCAAGATGGTCTGGCGGGGGTCGTCTTTGTCGATGCCTGTGTCAGGTCATCGGCAAACAACGCGGCTTGGGTTTCAGTTCAGGATCAGTGATCAGTCTTTTCGGACGCGAAAGCGGCCGAAATATCCGACAGCTGAAATGGTTTTTCGATCAGTTGAAATGCGTCGATCTTTGCAATCTCGTGCCGGTTGTAGCCGGATGCAAAAACGACATGGGTTCCGCGTTCTGCCAGCATCAGGCCCAGCGACAAGCTGTTTTCGCCATTGCCAAGATTCATGTCCAGCAAGGCAAAGTCGAACGACGTATTTTCGCACTTTTCCAGCGCCGCGGACAGGTTGTGCGCCATATGCACGTCAAACCCAAGTTCATGTTTAAGCCCGTCAGAAACGTCCAGCGCGACGATCACCTCATCCTCGACATATAGAAGTTTAGATTTCGAGGGAGTTGAACAGTGATTCATGAGGGATCTCAATTAGCGCATTGACCGGTATTTTGAGAACGCACTGTAGGCCGTCTGGTTCCCAATTAAATGTGACATTGCCGTTCAGGCTTCCGGTGATGGTGGATTTGATCAATTGGGTGCCGAATCCGTCGTCGCCGCTGACCGTTGGGGCCGGGCCGCCGGTTTCCGTCCAAGTGAAGATATATATGTCTGATTCGCCGTCGTCCTGCCGCAGCCAGTTCAGCCGTACCTTACCCCGCGGATTAGAAAACGCGCCGTATTTGGCGGCGTTGGTTGCCAGTTCATGCACCGCCATGCCCAGTGACAACGCTGCACGGGCGTTGATGATAATTTCCGGGCCCTTCAACTCTACGCGGTCTGCGCCGTAGACAGCGGTCAGTTCGGGATAAAGAATCTTGCTTAGATTCGCAGAGGCCCAGTTCGATTGGGTCAGCAGCTTGTGCGTCTGGGCCAATGCCTGGATTCGCCGAGCAAGCGCGGTAAAGACATCGCGGTCTACGGTCGCATCGCGGCTGGCCCGAGAAACGAGCGCAAGCACGTTGGCCAGCATGTTCTTCACCCGGTGCTGCAATTCCTGCATGATACGGCGCAGTTCGAACTGCATTTGCACATGTTCAGTAATTTCGCGCACGTTCAGGCCAACGCCGGTCAGGTCACCGTCGTGAAATACGGGATACCAGTCAGTTTCCCAGATTTTCTCTTGTCCTGGATCATTGGCGGTTGCGCCTCTCAGTTGTTTGTTCTCAACGCGTGTGCCGTGCTCCAGGACCTCGCGAGCGATCGGTTCGATCACATCGTGCAGGGCAGGGGACATGGTCCCCAGTGGTTGGCCGATTAGCTCATCAACGGCGAGGCCCGCCATATCCGCAAGGCGCTGGTTTGCGCGAACATAGACTAGGTCGGGGCTCAGCATGCCCATCGCCAGCGGGCTGACTTTGTACAGATCCTCGATCTCGGCGAGACGCTGAACCGAAAGGCTGCGCTGGTGATCTGCCTCTTTGGCGAGTAGGCGCAATTCGGTGACGTCGAACAGTGACAGAACGATGCCGCCTCGGCCGGATCGTTCGGACTCGAACGGCACAATCCGGGCACGGAAAGCGAGGCCATTGCGGCTTTCGTAATATGTTTCGACCATGGCCTGGGTTTCGATCACCTTACGGCAATCGTTCAGTATCGCGAAAACGTCCAGATTAGAGCCTATATCGTCAAGCGGTCGACCAACGTCGCCCGACACAAACCGGAACTGATTGCGGGCCTCTGGCGTAAAGCGGCGCAGACGCAGTTCGTCATCCAGAAAAACAGTGCTGATCTTGGTGCTGGCGATGAAATTTGCGATGTCTGCGTTCGTATCACGAATTTCAGTGATCTTTGCGTTCAGCTCTTCGTTCGCCGACTGAAGCTCTTCGTTCATCGACATCATTTTCTCGTTCGAACTTTTCAGCTCTTCATTCGAGGATTCGAGTTTTTCGGTCGCACTGGTCAACCGTTCGCGCACGTCGTCCAGCTCGGTTTCCATCTCTCGAAAGTAGTGTTGGTTGTCGTCGCCAACCATCTGGCTGCCGGACTGAGCGGTGGCCTCATCGGCGCTCAGCGTCTCAAACGCGATCAGGATTTGGCGGTTATCTGTTTTGCGGCCGCTGATGCGGATGGATACCGTTTCGTCATCAAGCATGCCATCAAAGATCACTGCTTGATTCTTGTCTTTCTTTTGACCCAGTCGCAACAGCCGCGCGAGTGTGGTCTGCAGTTCTGGCCGGATCAGTTTCAGCATCGACAGTTGCGGGCGTCCGGCACTGGCAAGCAGATACTTCGTCGCTTTTTCAGAGGCGTAGACCAGATCACCCTGTGTGGTCAGAACCACGTAGGGCGGCGCGAAATGCTGCATCACCTCTGATGTGCAGGGGGCGGCATCCGTAGGCGGGCCATCGGTCGGATCTTCTTGGCCTGCCTTGTCGAAAATCCGGTCTGCGGCGCGCAGTTCCAGCCGGGACGGCGGACCGGGCAGTCGGCGAAAAATATGATGCGAGCGCGAGGTTTCTTCGAACAGGTTATAAATTCGGGTAATTGTTTCGCTGTTGCCCAGCACAAGGATGCCATTTTCCCGCAGACTGTAGTGGAACGCCTTGGCGACGGAATCCTGCAGCGAAGTCTGAAAATAGATCATTACGTTCCGGCAGGACAGCAGGTCGATCTGGGAAAAAGGCGGATCTTTGATCAGACTTTGGCTGGAAAAACGGACGATGTTCCGCAGCCGTTCGCTGATGACATAGCCATTCGCATGGGGGGATAAGTATTTCTGCACCATGCCGGGCGGTAGCTGGCTGACGTTCTCGGTGCTGTAGTGCCCCGCACGGGCAACACGCAGCGCGGCTTCGTCAATGTCGGTGCCAAAGATGGACACCGACGGCCAGATGTTCAGACGTTCCATCGCCTCGAACATGGCGATTCCATAGCTATAGGCCTCTTCACCCGTGGCGCAGCCTGCCACCCAGATGCGTAGGTCGCCGTGGCTGCCCGCCCGCTCGATCAACGCCGGCAGGATGACATCACGCAGTTCGCGAAAGGTATCCACGTCCCGGAAAAAGCTGGTGACGTTGATCAGGACGCTGTCGAACAGGAGGTCCGCTTCTTTTGGGTCGTCTATCAGATAGCGCAGGTATTCCGACGTGCGTTCCTGCCCGAGGATCGACATCCGCACGGCGACGCGGCGCAGCAGGGTGCCGGATTTGTATTCGGTGAAATCATGGCCGACGCGGTTGTGCAGATGACGCATCACGCGTTGAATGAAGTCTCTGTCCGACAGTTCTTCGGTTGAAAAGCTTTGGACCCGGTCAACGAATTCTTCGAGGACGGTCACGATTTCAATTACAGGCAGGATCAGATCGCTGGCCCCAGTCGCAATCGCGCTGCGGGGCATGCCGTCGTATTTGGCCTCTTCCGGGCGCTGCACCAGCACAAGGCCGCCGTTGTTCTTGATGTCACTGATGCCAATGCTGCCGTCGCTGCCGGTACCGCCTAGGATGACGCCGACAGCGTTCAAACCTGAATGCCGGGCGAGCGAGCTGAAGAAGTCGTCGATCGGCCGCAGTACGCCGTGCGGCTCTGCGAACTTTTGAGTATGAAAGCGGTTGTCTGCGATCGTTAGAATTTCGCCTGGGGCGATCAGATAGATGTGCCCCTCTTCGACGGGGCATCCTTCATAGGCGGTGACCACGGGGCTGTTGATGCGGTGGTCCAGCAATTCCTGCATCAAACGGTCATGGTGCGGGTCCAGATGTTGCACGATGACGATAGCCATTTTGCGCCGGTCCGGCAGGCGTTCCAGCAGCCCTTGGATCGCCTCTAGCCCACCGGCCGACGCACCAATGCCCACAATCATCAAACCGTCATGGTCGTTGGTCGTCAGGTCAGTCAGTCGGGTCATGTCTGGTTCCGGTCGGGTGCTGTCAATGTACGCGTTACATAAAGCATAGAGGTGTTCGGTCTAGGGGCTTGGTGTAACATCATGACACAGCTGAATATGATCGAAGTTGCAAAGCGGCTGGATGGCGCGAACATCCCAATCACCATCGCTGACGCAACGCGCCCCGATATGCCGCTATGCTATGTAAATCCGGCTTTTGCAGCGCGACACGCTATCCGGCAAGCCCCGGTGATCGGACAAAATTGCCGGTTCCTGCAAGGTGATCTGGATAACGATACTGCCCGGGCCAAGATGCGCCGCGGGCTGGCGCAGAAAGCGGCGCTTCAGGGCGTGTCCCGCAACAGGCGGGCGCACGGGGCCGTGTTTGACAACCTTGTCATTGTCGAGCCGTTGACCGATGCGGACGGCCAGTTGCTTTATTTTGTCGGTTCACAATTCGTCCTGAAGGACGGTGCCCAGGTGGAACAGGCTGCCGTCGCCGGTCATTGCATAGTGCGTGAAATCGACAAGCGGCTGCTGCTAAACGAACGCCTGCGCGCCACGTCGCGTCAGGCGCTCGCCCGGTCGATGGCGGCGTCGGTTAAGATGTGGCTAGAGCGTTAAAGCTTGTAGGTCGGAAGCGACACAAAGGCTTCCTTTAACGCATCGCCCCAGCCACTAGAAATCTGGTGATAAACCAAATCATCAGCCTCGACGCGGGCGCGTTTGTGGATTTCGAACGCATCTTTTTCATACAGAACAATGTCAAAGGGCAGTCCAACAGACAGGTTCGATTTGACCGTTGAATCGAACGACACCAGCAGCAGTTTGACCGTGTCCTCGAATGTCATTTCGGCATCATAGGCGCGCACCAGGATCGGCTTGCCGTATTTCGTCTCTCCGATCTGAAAGAACGGAGTCTCTTCGGTCACTTCGACAAAGTTGCCTTCTGGGTAGACCATGAAAATCGTTGGCACGCCGTTCTTTATCTGGCCGCCCACGATAACCGTCGCGCGGAAGTTGCTGCCCGAATTGTCGCCCAGCGGGGACGAATAGGCGATGACTTCTTGCAGCGTGGCACCGACAAGCCGCGCGACCTGAAACATGGTGGGTTCACGCATGATGCTCGGGTCGCGGTCGGCGGCGGACTTTGACCGTTCTTCCAGCAGGGAAATTAGCGATTGCGTCGTGGCAAGGTTGCCGGCGGTCATGATGGTGATGACCCGCTCGCCCGGGGCCTCCCACGTAAACATCTTGCGGGTCATGGAAAAGTTGTCGACACCAGCGTTCGTGCGTGTGTCGGACATGAAGACAAGGCCGCGGTTTAAACGCAGGGCGACGCAATAGGTCATGGGATTACTCTGATTTAGGTTAAGTCGCTTCTACTGCTGCACTTGCAGCGTGACAATCAGCGATTCATCCCCTTCACCCATGCGCATCCCCTTGACGGGGGCCGCATCGCTGGCGTCGCAACCAATGGCCAGCCGGGCATAGCGTTCGTCCGGGCTGATACCGTTGGACACATCAAACCCGACCCAGCCCAGCGTTGGCAGATGCACCTCTGCCCAGGCGTGGCTGGCGTCCTGATCAATACGGTCATCCAGTTTCAGATAACCCGACACATAGCGCGCCGGATATCCGGCTTGTCGGGCGGCAGAGATCACGATGTGCGCGTGGTCCTGGCAAACCCCTGCGCCGCCGGTCAGCGCCTCTTCGGCGGTGGTGTTGGTATAGGTCTGGCCGGTCAGATAGGGGACGGCCGCCAAAATCTGAGCAGACAGGGTATGACATGCGCCAAGCGGATCGGCGGCGGATTTCAGCGGGCGGGCCAGCGCGCGGATATCTTTGCTGGGACGCGTCAGGGCCGTGTCCTGCATGAAATGCCATAAAGGGGCGGCACCATAGACTTTGCCCAACACACCTGCGCGGTCATGCGTGCGCACGGTGCCGCTGGCGGTCACGGTCAGTTCGGTCGCCCCCCGGTCTGTGTTGACCAGATCGATGACATTGCCGTGGTGATCGTCGCAAGTCAGTTCGATAACACCGCCATCGACGGTCACGGTCCAGTCCAGCACGGTCTGCATGATACTCGACTGCGGCCGCAGATGCAGCCGCTGCAACGCATAGCTGACGGGTGTGTCATAGGCATAGCGGGTCGTGTGGGAAATATGCAGGTCCAAGGGGTATCCTAACCGTAGAACTTGTAATCACGCTCGATCAGTTGGCCGAGAGTATAGTTGTCCTGAATGAATTTCGTGATGAATTCATGCAGGCCCTCGTCAAAGATCGAGGAGATGTCCCGCTCTTTCAGTTTTTGCAGCATCTGCTCGGCGTGGTCATGGCAGGCGTGACGCTCGCCATATTCCTCGGCGAGATAATTTAGGTTTTCTAAGGTGGTCGCCACGGAAAACACCAGCGATCGCGGCAGACGCCGA
>CAWUXN010000072.1:0-7438 GCA_963926415.1 uncultured Loktanella sp. | reverse complement strand
TATACCCCAGCTTGCCCATGCCGACGCCGTGCTCGCCGGTGCAGGTGCCGCCAAGGCGCAGGGCGCGCAGTGCCATCCGGTGCGATAGCGCCTCTGCGATCGCGCGCTCTGCCATATTGCGGGGATCAATCAGAAGGATCGCGTGAAAATTGCCGTCGCCGACGTGGCCCAGGATGGGCGCGGAAATCCCGCTCTCAGCAATGTCGGCTTGCGTCTCGGCCACAGCCTCTGCCAACCTCGAGACCGGCACGCAGACGTCGGTCACGATCGCGCGGTGGCCGGGGCGACTGGCCAAAATCGCATAATAGGCGTCGTGGCGCATTTTCCACAACCGGTTGCGGTCCTCGGTCCGGGTCGCGCGGTCAAAACCTGTGCCGCCATACTCAGTTGCGATCTCGCCAAAAGTGGCAGCGTCCTCTGCCACTCCGGTTTCTGATCCATGAAACTCCAGCAGCAGGTGCGGCTGCACCGGCAGGCTCATCGCAGAATGGGCGTTCACGGCGGCCACGCTGGCGGCGTCCAAAAGCTCTATTCGCGCTACCGCCACACCCATCTGGATCGTCGCGGTCACGGCCGCCACCGCATCGGCCACGCTGGCAAAGGCGCAGACAGCGGCGGCAATGGCGGGGGGCTGGCCGTGCAGGCGCAGGGTCAGTTCGGTGATGATGCCCAGCGTGCCTTCTGCCCCGACGAACAAAGCGGTCAGATCATACCCCGCGCTCGATTTGCGCGCGCGGCTACCGGTGTGGATAATTCGCCCGTCGGCCAGCACGACCTTTAGCGCCAGAACATTGTCGCGCATCGTACCATAGCGCACTGCCGTCGTCCCCGACGCCCGGGTCGAGGCCATGCCGCCCAGTGACGCATCCGCGCCAGGATCGACGGGAAAGAACAGCCCGGTGTCGCGCAGCGCCGTATTCAGCGCCACCCGCGTCAGCCCCGGTTGCACCGTGCAATCCATATCCTCTGCCCCGATCCGCAGCACGGCATCCATCTTTCGCATATCGATCACGACACCGCCGCGCACCGCAAGGCTGTGCCCTTCCAGCGATGTGCCCATGCCCCAAGCGACAACAGGGCAATCATGCGCGGCGCAAATCTGTACGATTTTGGCCACTTGCGCCGTATCGCTGGGATATGCGACCGCATCGGGCGGGCAATCGGCAAAGTGGCTTTCTGAGCGGCCATGCAAATCCAAATCGGACTTGGACCGTGTGAGCGCTTCGCCTAGAAGGGTCGAGAGGGCATCGATGGCGGCCTGAATGGTCATGGGACTGTTCCTGCGATAAAATATGCCACCTTGATAGTGGTAAGCTGGGCCCCGGACCAGAGCGAGGACGCGATATGAGCAGCACCCAGCCGGGATGGATTGCGGCCTCGGTCAGCCGGGGACAGAGCGATCTGCGCCGGGCGTGGCTGGTGATGAAGCTGCGAGGCCCAAGCCAGGTGCAGTTCTGGTTCATCGCCCTTTTTCTGGGCGTTGCATCCGGCGCGGCGGCCGTTGCTTTCAAGCTTGGCATCGATCTGATCCAGCGCACGGTCTATGGCACTGATGATCCGACACATCTGCACAGCTTTGTCGCGGGCCTGCACTGGACGCAGATCCTGATTATTCCCATCATTGGCGGCCTGATCGTCGGTCTGATCCTGAACCGCATCACCGGCGATGGCCGCGTCCGTTCCGTCGCCGACGTGATCGAAGGTGCCGCCCTGTTTGAAGGCCGGGTCGAGGTGCGCAAAGGGCTCGCCTCTGCCTTTGCCAGCCTGCTGACCCTGTCGACGGGTGGGTCCAGCGGGCGCGAAGGGCCGGTTGTGCACCTTGCTGCGGTCATTTCGACCGCGATCTGCCGGGTTATCCGTGCCGACGGGATCACCGGGCGCGATTTGCTGGGCTGCGCCGTCGCTGCCGCCGTATCCGCCAGTTTCAACGCGCCAATCGCTGGCGCGCTTTTCGCACTAGAGGTCGTGCTGCGCCATTTTGCCGTCCATGCCTTTGCCCCCATCGTCATCGCCAGCGTCGCCGGGACGGTCGTGAACCGTTTGTGGTTTGGCGACGTGACAGAGTTCATTCTGCAGCGCGACACCGCCCTAGGCTTTTACGTTGAATTGCCGGCCTTTCTTATCCTTGGCCTAATATGCGGCCTTGTCGCGGTTGTGCTGATGCGGTCAATCTTTTGGGCGGACAGCATGGGCAGCCGTTTGCAATACAGCCTGAAAATCCCCGCCAGCCTCCGCCCCGCCGGGGCGGGCGTGCTGCTGGGCGTGCTGGCGATCTTTTTCCCCCATATCATCGGCGTCGGATACGAGACGACAAGCGCGGCCCTGACAGGTCAGCTGGTGCTGTCGCAGGCGATCATTTTTGTCGTCCTCAAGGTCGCCGCCGTCGCCATCACCATGGGCGGGCGCATGGGCGGAGGTGTCTTTTCCCCATCGTTGATGGTTGGCGCACTGACTGGGCTTGCCTTTGGCATCGTGGCAACGGGCTTGTTCCCAGCCGTGTCCGGCTCTGGCACACTTTATGCGCTGGCAGGCATGGGGGCGGTTGCGGCGGCGGTGCTGGGCGCACCGATTTCCACGACCCTGATTGTTTTCGAATTGACTGGCGACTGGCAGACTGGTCTGGCCGTCATGGTCGCCGTGTCGATGTCCACCGCGCTTGCCTCGCGCCTTGTGGACCGGTCATTCTTTCTGACGCAGCTGGAGCGCCGCGGCGTGCATCTGGCGGCAGGGCCGCAGGCTTATCTGTTATGTACGTTCCGCGTTGGTACGGTCATGCGCGCCGCCGCCGATCCGCGCGCAGCTACCGAAAAATCCTGCTGGGACCTGATCGAGGGCGGCACATGGATTGACGTGAATGCCACGCTGGAACAGGCGATGCCGATCTTTGAAAAGGGGGGCCACGCCTTTATCCCGGTTGTCCAAATTGGTGAAAATGGCGCAACACCAGATCTGCGCGGTGCCCTGTTTCAGGTCGATGCCCTGCGCGCCCTGAACCGCGCTTTGGCGGCCCGGGCGGAAGAAGAACACTCGTAAAAAGCGATCAGATCTGCTCGACCGCAACGCGGTCGGTATAAAACGCCAGATAGCCCTTAATCTGGGCTGCTGCGTCCTTTGGGTCCTCGTAGGACCAGACGGAATCCGTAAGTGTATTGCTTTTGGTCACGATGGAATAATAGCTTGCCTCGCCCTTGTGGGGGCAGGTTGTCTTGTGGTCGCTGGCGTCCATGAACGTCATCGCGATATCACCGCGAGGGAAATAGATAACCGGCTCCCGGTCCTCTTCGATCAGTTCCAGTGCCTGCGTGCTTTCGCCCAGCACAGCGCCGCCTGCGCGTACGACCCAGGTGCCTGTGGCAGGGCGAATGATGATGTGATCGGCCATGGGCAGATAGTCCTTCGTAAATTTCAAGGGGAAGATGTAGCGGCCGTAATCGGCGCACAGGCTGAAAGCAGCCAGTCTCGCGCGGCCCCTTCCACCAGCGGCGCGATGAGCCGCACTGTATCCGCATGGTAGGTGTCGATCCAGTCCCTTTCGGCAGGGCCCAGCAGGCCTGTGTCAATCAGGCGGCGGTCCAGTGGCACATGGGTTAGCGTATCAAACGCCAGCATATCACGCCCGTCCGGCCCGGTGAGGGCAGGGGCGGTGACCATCAAGTTCTCGATCCGGATACCATAGGCACCTTCGCGGTAATACCCCGGCTCGTTCGACAGGATCATGCCCGGCTCTAGCGGTGTAGTTGACCGCCGGGAAATTCCCTGCGGCCCCTCGTGCACCGACAGATAGCTGCCAACGCCGTGTCCCGTACCGTGGTCATAATCAAGGCCCGCCGTCCACAGCGGGAACCGCGCCAGCGCATCTAGATGCTGCCCCGCAACACCGCGCGGAAACTGTGTCCGGCTGACCGCGATCATGCCTTGCAGCACGCGGGTATAGCGATCGCGGTGCTCCTCCGACGGCTCACCCACGATAACTGTGCGCGTGATGTCTGTGGTGCCGTCCACATATTGCCCACCACTATCGACCAGCAACAATTCGCCCATTTTCACCGCGCGATCAGTCCCCCGGGTCACGCGGTAATGCACGATGGCCCCGTGTTCCCCCGCGCCGCAGATCGTCTCAAAGCTGATATCGCGCAGGGCATTCGTTTCGCGGCGAAAGCCCTCCAGTGCCTCGACCACGGCAATCTCGGTCAGCTGACCCTTCGGTGCCTCGGTGTCCAGCCACGACAAAAACCGCACCATCGCGGCCCCGTCACGCAGATGGGCCGCCCGGCTGCCTGCAATCTCGACGTCCGTCTTGCGGGCCTTGGGCAGGATGCAGGGATCCTGCACCTCAATGACCTCTGCGATGATCAGATCGCGCACCTCTTGCGGGCATGACTTTGGATCGAGCCGCACAGGTCCGGTCAAAGCCGCCAAAGCATCTTCGAAATCGCCCCGCACCGTCACATCGGGCCCCAGATGATCCGCCAGATCCGCCACCTTGGCCGCCGGGGCGAACAGATCGACTTGGCCCTCCGCACCCATGATGACAAAAGCCTGCGGCACAGGATTGCGCGCAATATCCGCGCCGCGAATATTCAGCAGCCATGCGATGCTGTCGGGCAGGGTAATGACCCACGCCCCGTCCTGTGCCTGCGCAGTCAACCGCGCCCGCTTGTCCGCATGCGCCTCGCCCGTCAACTCCAGCGGCTGGGCAAAGAACGGGGCTGCGGGCCGGGCAGGGCGGTCAGACCAAATCTGATCGACCATGTTACGCGCCGCACGCAGGCTGATCCCGGCAGGCGACAGGTCTTTCGTCAAAGCCGCCACCTCGTCTATCGAATGCAACCAAGGATCATAGGTGACAGTCCCGCCCTGCGGCAGCTGCGCAATCAGCCAGTTCGCCAGCTGCGTTTCCGGCCAATGCACCGGTGTAAAACACGCCGCTACCTGATCGCGCACCTGAACGCGGTAGCGCCCGTCAATGAACACCCCGGCCACATCAGCCAGCACCGCCGCAAACCCGGCAGAGCCAGTAAACCCCGTCAACCACGCCAACCGCTCATCACAAGGCGCAACATATTCGCCTTGATGCCGGTCCGCGCGCGGCACAAGGAAACCGTCAACTCCAGCCGCCGTCATAACTTCTCGCAAGGCCGCCAGCCGTCCCGGCCCCTGCGCTGGATCACTTGTCGCATCAAAGCTCTGAAACATCACGCCCGTCCTCGCTTTTTCATAAATACTCCCGCCGGAAGCAACTGTAAGGTCACCCGCGCGGTGGGCCCGCAGGTCATCATCTTGCCAAAATACTCCTGCCAGAGGCATCGCCCCCGTCACAGCACAGCGTCAATGAACCTTGCGCATCCCCAGCATCCGCGACCGTTTGCGCGGGTCGTTGTCAAACAGGCTTGCCAGCTGCTCGGTCATTGCGCCTGCCAGCTGCTCGACGTCGGTAATCGTGATCGCGCGGCTATAATAACGGGTCACGTCATGGCCGATGCCGATCGCGGCCAGCTCCACGCCTTTGCGCTTTTCGATCATGGCGATCACGTCGCGCAGATGCTTTTCCAGATAATTCGCTGGGTTCACCGACAGGGTGCTGTCATCCACCGGCGCGCCGTCGGAAATCACCATCAGCACCTTACGTTGCTCGCCGCGGGCCATCATTCGGCGGTAGGCCCATTCCAGCGCCTCGCCATCGATATTTTCCTTCAGTAGGCCTTCTTTCATCATCAGGCCCAGATTGGGACGGGTCCGGCGCCATGGCGCGTCGGCGGATTTATAAATGATGTGCCGTAGGTCATTCAGACGGCCCGGTGTTGGCGCGCGGCCCTCTTTAAGCCATGCCTCGCGCGACTGCCCGCCTTTCCACGCCTTGGTGGTAAAGCCTAGGATCTCGACCTTCACGTCGCAGCGTTCCAGTGTGCGGGCCATCACATCGGCGCAGATCGCCGCGATCGAAATTGGGCGGCCCCGCATCGATCCGGAGTTGTCCAGCAGCAGCGTCACGACGGTATCACGGAACTCGGTATCTTTTTCGACCTTGAACGACAGTGGTGTCGTCGGACTGGCCACGACGCGCGCAAGGCGGCCTGCGTCAAGGATGCCTTCCTCACGGTCGAACTCCCAGCTGCGGTTCTGCTTGGCCTGCAAGCGGCGCTGCAACTTGTTCGCCAGACGCGATACGGCGCCTTTCAAAGGCTCCAGCTGCTGATCCAGATAGGCGCGAAGGCGTTCCAGCTCTGCTGGTTCAGCCAAATCGGCGGCCCCAATCTCTTCGTCGAACTGAGTCGTGAACACCTTGTAGTCCGGGTCTGCATCCGAAGCGGGCGCGGTTTGGGGCGGGTCCATCGGAGCCTCGCCTTCGGGCATCTCGGTCTCTTCGCCCATATCGGCATCGGCGGAATCGTCCATGCTGACCTGAGCCTGCGACGCATCCTGCTGGTCTTCCTGCGCATGCTCGGGGCTGGCCTCGGCCTCTTCGCCCTCGGCATCATCGCCGGTGCTGTCGGGCTGCTCTTCGTCCTCGTCGCCGCTCTCGGCCTCGTCGTCCTGATCGTCGTCGGGGGCGTCGGGGTCTTCACCCAGCTGATCGCCATAGCCCAGATCAGCTATGATCTGGCGGGCAAAACGGGCAAAGGCCTTTTGATCGGAAAGCGTATCCTGCAGGCTTTCAAGGGTGCCGCCGGCCTGTTCTTCGATAAAACCGCGCCACAGGTTCATCACGTTATCCGCGCCGGGAGGTAAATCGCGCCCCGTCGCCAGATGCCGGATTAGGTAACCTGCCGCCGTTGCCAGCGGCGCATCGGCACTGTTAGTGATCTGATCGTAGCCTTTGCGTTGCGCTTCGTTTCCGATCTTGGCGTCGATGTTGCTAGCCGTACCGGGCATGTAACGCGCGCCAACAGCCTCGATCCGGGCAGTTTCCATCGCGTCGTAAATGTCGCGCGCCATCTGCCCCGGCGGTGCATAGCGTGCGGCGGTGACCGCGTCATGGAATTTGTGGCGCAGGGCAAAGGCATCAGCGGTGCCACGTGCCAGCAGTACTTCTTGTCGGCTCATGCGGCGGCTGACCTGCGGCAAGCGGATGCTGTCGCCCGTCTGCCCCGCCGGATCGACGGAAAAGCTGACCGTCAGGTCAGGGTCATTTGCCAAGACCTTGGTCGCTTCGGCTAGGGCCTTCTTGAAGGGATCGGCGGGGTTGTCGGATAGTTTGCTCATGACATCGGTAAATCACTCTGTGCTGACAGGGGCAAGGTGGAGTGGACATCGTCTGCGTCCAGTCAAAAGGTATGCGTCCACCAGTTTGCACTGGCTGCAGCCGGTTTTGCCGCAAGGTGCCTAACCAATATGAGACTTTCGCAATATGCGCCGGGCTAGGCAACACAGGGGCGGTGCTTAGAGCGACCGACGGCATAGACGGACAAACCCATGATGGATGGCGTGATGTCGCCAG
>CAWUXN010000071.1:0-6883 GCA_963926415.1 uncultured Loktanella sp. | reverse complement strand
GGCTCAGCATCCAAGCTGGCGTGCCTTTTCCGGCGGTGCCTGTCAGATGCTCCAGTTTTTCGAACAAGGATCGCTGCGGCGCAGTGCCGATCCCGGATTTCACCAAGAGGGCAGAGGCATAGGCGTCCGCCTCGAACTCGTCCGCGCGCGACAGGCGGGCGGCCAGCAGAGACATCAGCCCGTTACCAATCCAGCCACCGATCCCCGGCAGGAACCGGCTCAGCACCATGGCTATTGCCGTGCGCATGGCATTTTGTGCGGCAAAATCCGTCATCCGGCGGCGCGAATGGCCCAGTGCGACATGGCCCAGCTCGTGCGCGATGACGCTGGCCAGCTCTTCTGCCGTGACTTCGCCCGCGCGATAGCGGTCAAAGAATCCGCGCGTAATAAAGATGCGGCCATCGGGTGCGGCTAGACCGTTGACCATCGCGACCTCGTAAATGTGCACCTTGATTCGTTTGATATTCAGCGCTTGCGCCATGCGGTCGGTCAAGGCGCGCAGACGCGGGTCTGCCAGCTCGGTCGAGGCTGCGTCCAGCTCTCGCCGGGTGCGCCACGCTGAGAAGTGATAAAGGGCCAGGCCATAGGCAAGCGCGAGCAGGATCGGAGTAAACTTGAGCATGCTGACTATATGGGGTAGCGCCGCGCAATTGCCAAGGAAACATGGCGCGCCGCGTCAATCTGCGCTGGACCCGGTCAGGCTGTGACGGCCATTTTGCGGCGCGCGCGCCACAGCCACAGGCCTAGACCGATGACCGCAGCCAGCGCCAGAATTAGGCCCGAAAGGTTCCCCATCAGTGACGCCAATGCGCTGATCCGGTCGGCAAAGGTATAGCCAAGCCCGACGTAAAGGGTGACCCAGACGATTTCGCCAAGCACGCCCCACATTGCAAAGCGCATCCATGAAAACTGGGTGAGCCCGCTGACATAGTTGATATAGGGCCCCAACGGGGCCACCAGCCAGCAGGAAAAGAACACGCTCGCCCCGCCCCAGCGGTTCATGAACGCCTGCCCCCTATGATGCATTGCAGCCCGTTTCGGACGCGCAGCCAGCCATGCGGTTAACCGCGACCCCATTCCGCGCGCCAGCCAATAGCCGCTGTTGTCGCCCAGAACGGCACCAGAGAAGGCGGCAAGCATCACGGCGAACAACGACAGATCGCCCGTCTGGGCAAAGCCGCCAGAGGCCAGCATCAGCAAGGATGACGGCACGGGCAGCGCGAGGCAGGATAGGAAGGTCACGCAGAACAGGATCGGCAAGCCGTAATCGGCAACGAGGGCGAGGACCAGATCGCTCATTTCTCGCGGTCTGTGCGGGCGTTGCGCCAATCGGCTACGGTGGCGTCGATGCGCGCCTGCAGCTCATCCAGAGTCACGTCATTTTCATCTGCAATCGCCTCGAGCGACAGGCGGCGTGGCTTTTGTTCAGGGTCCAAGTACAGCGCCGGGCCGAACACCTCTGGCGGAATCGCGTAGGAATTCGCGACATAGCGCGGTGTCATCCAGCCCGCCAAAGCCTGATCGCGGTGCGCTGGGTAATTCCAATACAACGCATGGGTCAATGTTTGAAAGCCGAAATACAAAACTGCGACCACGGCGATGGCAAAAGCGATCAGGGCTTTTTGGTAATGCTGCCAGAGTTGCCGGATCATGGTGTTCCTTCCCGTTTTCTGGCGGCCAGTCGCTTGATCCTTTTGATCTTGCGGTCATTGAACGCACGGGCAAGTTAATTCCTACGGACTCAGGTTAATAATTTCATTGCCGCACCGATTCCGCCAAGGGTCATCGGCTGCATTCTATCCGCGCCAAAGATCTGCTGAATCATGTGGATCGACTGGGTGTGCGTCCAATATCGTTCGGGCAGGGGATTGATCCAGACATGGGCAGGCCATTGCTGGCGGGCGCGATCAAGCCAGACCGAGCCTGCCTCGGCGTTCCAATGTTCGTTCGCGCCGCCGGGGCTGGCGACCTCATAGGGCGACATGCTGGCGTCGCCGACAAAGATGCATTTGTAATCGCTGCCATATTTGCGCAGCACGTCCCAAGTTGGCGTCTGCGCGTTCCAGCGGCGGCGGTTGTCGGTCCACACACCCTCGTACAGGCAGTTGTGGAAATAGAAGTGCTGCATGTGTTTGAATTCTGCGCGCGCGGCGCTGAACAACTCTTCCACGACTTTGACGTGCGGGTCCATGCTGCCGCCGATGTCCAAGAATAGCAGCACCTTGACGGCATTGCGCCGCTCTGGCCGTGTTTGCACGTCCAGATAACCGTGCTCGGCGGTTTTTTGGATCGTGCCGTCCAGATCAAGCTCTTCCACAGCGCCGTCGCGCGCCCATTTGCGCAGGCGTTTCAGGGCGACTTTGATGTTGCGGGTGCCCAGATCGACGCTGTCGTCCAGATCGCGGAACTCACGCTTGTCCCAGACTTTGACCGCTCGCTGGTGGCGGGATTCATTTTGGCCGATCCGCACGCCTTCGGGGTTGTACCCATAAGCGCCGAAGGGGGACGTGCCAGCCGTTCCGACCCACTTACTTCCGCCTTGATGGCGGCCTTTTTGTTCCTCTAGCCGCTGCTTCAACCGTTTCATCAGCGCATCGAACCCGCCAGAGGTCTCGATCGAGGCTTTTTCTTCAGCGCTCAGATGCTTTTCAGCCAGCTTTTCAAGCCAGTTGGCGGGTATATCGACGGCGTCCATGACCTCTTGATCGGAGATCGCCTCCAGCCCCGAAAAGCTTGCGGAAAAGGCTCGGTCATAGCGGTCAATGTGGCGTTCGTCCTTAACCATGATCGTGCGGCCAAGGTGATAAAAGGCATCGATGTCATAGGTCGCCAAACCCGCCTGCATGCCGTCCAGAAACGCCAGAAACTCGCGGATCGAAACCGGCACACCTTGGTTGCGCAGATTGTCAAAGAACCGCAGGAACATCTAGGCGACGGCGGCCCGCTGTAGGAACACCAGAATGAACAACCCGATAATCCCCAGCATGACGGCAAAAGCGACGCCCCACTGAACCATGTCCATCACCGTGCCGCCGCGCATTTTTGCGCGGACTGCGCCGATCAGGGCGCCAAGAACGATACCGCCAAGGGGAAAGATCATCGGGTTGCGCCTTTGTCAGTAGAGGCGCAGCCCATGGATTTCCGCCAGGCGTGCGCGCACATTTTCATCACTACCGATTCCGTATCGCGCCCATCCTAGACTGTCCACCCGCTCCGCTTGTGCTGCGACACTGTCACCTTGCATGTCCAGCGCCTCGGCCTTGAACATCATCAGGGTTGCCAAAAGGGCGGCGTTCTGGTGGCGGGCGGCGACCGGAGTGGCACCATCGACCAGTTTGATCGTACCAGACGCGTCGCCTGCAGACAGGGTAAATGCGGCTTTTTGCACCGCGACATGGGCGCTGTGGATTTGCATCGACGTTGAGGTGCCATAGATTTGATCAGCCCGGTTGAACGCGGCCAACGCGGCAGAGGAATCCAGACCGACCTGCAAACGGCCAAGCGCATAATAAGAGAAGCCCTCACGCGGGCCGCCCCAGTTGAACTGATGTGCGATCTTGACTGCACGCTCTACCGATTTGCGCCGGGCAACGGCGCTTGACCCATTGGTCAGCGCGGTTTCAATCGCCGAGATCCATTCGCGCGATGTGTCCGGGAATACGCTGTAGCCTTTGCGCTGCCCTTGCGGGTTCAGCCGCGCCAGCAGCGGGCCGATCACATTGGACGCCTGGCGGCGGCTCATTCCACTATGCAGTTCGGGGGCATAGGTGGTGCGCAGCATCAGCATGTCGAACCCGGTTAGCACGGCATGGATGTTGTCGTCATTAAAGACCGAGTCGGGCAGGCGGTATAGATCGTTCAGCGGACCAAGCGCCTGCGCCAGTTCCTCGTGCAGGCAATCGCGGATTTCCTGCGGGGCCGCATCCGCGGGGATAAAGATCGTCGCGTTGGTGCGCGTCTTCAGCGCCGTCCAGTCGACGGCTTCGGTCTTGCGCAGTTTCAGATATTCGTCCCAGTCGCGCACGCGTGGCACGACGAAACATGCGGCCTGCGGCACGGCGCGTTGCAACGCCTTTTGCGGCACGGCCTGAACGGTGATGCTTGCGCTTGGCAGATCGGTGCGGGTGATGTCGATATTCGCTTCGCGGCGCAGACGGTTCAGCAAGACATCCAGATCAGGCGCGAGGGTCGCCGGCGCACCTGGGGCGACGCGCACGGTGATCGGCCCTTCAAAACGAGTCATGGCCACAATGGCGCGGCCGCTTTCAAGGCGAAAGGTCAGGTCCAAAAAGTCCTGCGCCATTTCGGTATTATCGCGGGTCACCGGCACGAAAAATGTGTCGCTAAAGCCGCGCATCGCCGGAATGGAGCTGATAGTAGCGGCGCGGGTCGTAGGGGGCGAGACAGGAGCAGGAGAGCAGGAGGCAACCAGCGCCGCCAGCAATATCGCACTGAAACGTTTCATGATGTCTTGGCCCTTGATGGGCCGACGCAGCCGGTGTGGGGGCAGGTGGCGCGCGCCGCAAAATGCACAGATGAGGGCCCCGGCGGGGGCCAGACATCGGCGCTCTGCGACCGGCATATTTGCCTTGGTCAAAATAGCTCGCCTCATTATTGTCAGACCTGTCTGCCGCAAGACTGCGTACCCTTCTGGCCTTGATTGCGGCAAAGCCGTGAATTCTTCGCCCGGGGGGTGGTGTCAGTAACACTGGGCCTGGCCGTGGATGGGAGGTCCACTGCCCTTTTCGTGCGTCTTAAGTATCATGCGTTGCACCGAAGGCGCGGTGATTTGTGGGACAGTGTCACCCGGCCCACAACATCTGAGAAAACTACCGGGCGCTGCGCGCCATGAATGCCAGCCGTTCGAACAGATGCACGTCCTGTTCGTTCTTTAGCAGGGCACCATGCAGCCGGGGCAGGGCGCTTTTGGCATCGCGCCGCAGGTCTTCAGGGCTCAGGTCCTCGGCCAGCAACAGTTTGAGCCAGTCCAGCACCTCTGACGTCGATGGCTTCTTCTTCAGCCCTGCGGTGTCGCGCAGCTCGTAAAATTGCGTCAGCGCGGTGGTCAGCAGCGCGTCCTTGATTCCCGGATGATGCACGGCAACGATTTTGCGCATCGTGTCGATATCGGGAAAGCGGATGTAGTGGAAAAAGCACCGCCGCAAAAAGGCGTCGGGCAGTTCCTTTTCGTTGTTCGACGTTATGATTACGATAGGCCGCACTTCGGCGCGCACGGTTTCCCCGGTCTCGTAGACGTGGAACTCCATCCGGTCGAGCTCTTGCAGAAGATCGTTCGGAAACTCGATATCGGCCTTGTCGATCTCGTCGATCAGCAGAACGGACCGCTGGTCGGCGGTGAACGCCTGCCACAGTTTGCCCCGCTTGATGTAATTGCTTACGTCATTCACGCGCGCATCGCCCAGCTGGCTGTCGCGCAGCCGGCTGACGGCGTCATA
This sequence comes from uncultured Loktanella sp., assembly GCA_963926415.1. Lineage (GTDB taxonomy): Bacteria > Pseudomonadota > Alphaproteobacteria > Rhodobacterales > Rhodobacteraceae > Loktanella. The sequence goes on along the minus strand of CAWUXN010000071.1, from coordinate 1,427 downwards.
TTCATAAAGACCCTGCTGCGCGCGGGTGGTCGATTTGATGTGCCATTCGATCATCGGCATATTCAGGGCCGCGCTGACCTGCCGCGCCAGTTCCGTCTTTCCGGTGCCCGGCTCGCCCTTCACTAGCAGCGGGCGTTGCAAGGTGATGGCAGCATTTACAGCCATGGTAAGATCATCGGTCGCTACATAGGCGTCGGTGCTGGTAAAAGCTTTGGTCATATGTGTCTCCTTTGTTTGGCGCAGGGTGTGGCTACGGCGCGCGCGGGGCAAGGGCTATTGCAGGTTAACGAATGGTTAAATTGTGATACGAAGTCGTATGTATCACTGACGTTTAGGGGGGTGACACACTCGCGTGATGTGGGTAAACGGACGCCAACGTAGAGAGTTCGCCAGATGTCCGGAGCTACTGCCGAAAACGTATCTGGCGCAATTGAGGATACCAAAATGAAAGTAGAGACCTTCATTCCGGACAATTATACGCCGGCCGAAGACGAACCCTTCATGAACGATCGTCAGATCGAATACTTCCGTCGCAAACTGCTGAACTGGAAGTCGGATCTGATGGAAGATACCCGCGACACTGTCGCCGGTATGAAGGACCAGACCCGCAACATCCCCGACGTGGCTGACCGCGCCTCTGAGGAGACCGACCGGTCTATCGAATTGCGCACCCGCGACCGCCAGCGCAAGCTGGTGTCCAAGATCGACGCAGCCCTGCGCCGCATCGACGAAGGTGAGTTTGGCTACTGTTCAATCACCGGCGAGCCGATTAGCCTGAAGCGTCTGGACGCACGCCCCATAGCCACGATGTCGCTGGAAGCGCAGGAGCGTCATGAGCGGCGTGAAAAGGTCCACCGCGACGACTGATCACATGATTGCCCATTCCCAAGTTGCCGTAATTGGCGGCGGCATTGGCGGACTTTCCACGGCGCTGGCCCTTGCGATGCAAGGAGCCAGCGTTGTTGTTTACGAACAGGCCCCCGCGATTGCAGAGGTCGGCGCAGGTCTGCAAATTACCCCAAATGGTGCACGCGTGTTGCAGTCGCTGGGCCTTGGCTATGCGCTGGCCGCCGCCGGGCTGCGCGCGGATGCCGTCGTGCCGATGGACGGGCTGACAGGCCGGGCCGTCACGCGCTTTGGCCTGTCGGCGCAGGATCCTGCTTATCGGTTTGTCGCCCGGTCCGATCTGATCGACATGCTGGCCGCCGCCTGCCACCGGCGCGGTGTGCAGGTCGTGCTTAACCACCGGTCCGAGGCGCTGCCAGAGGCAGACCTTGTCATTGGCGCTGATGGCATCCGGTCGATGACTCGCGCCATGCTTAATGGCGAGGCTTCGCCGAAATTCACCGGGCAGGTCGCTTGGCGCGCTGTAATCGACGCGGATGCTAAGCCAGAGGCGCGGATCTGGATGCTGCCGCACCGCCATG
>CAWUXN010000070.1:0-9800 GCA_963926415.1 uncultured Loktanella sp. | reverse complement strand
GCGCGAAGCGGCCAATGCCATCGCGCAGGACGCCGCCAAATGGAGCTTTCCCGATCACGGGACACACAAACTGAAACTCGCGGGGGAATAATTCATGTCGGGTGTTACGCTAAAGAATGCGATCAAGAAGTACGGCGACGTCCAAGTCGTTCACGGCATCGATCTGGATGTGAAGGACGGCGAATTCTGCGTCTTCGTCGGCCCGTCAGGCTGCGGCAAGTCCACCCTGCTGCGCATGATAGCAGGGCTCGAGGAAACAACCGCCGGCCAGATCAACATCGGCGCGCGGGACGTGACCCGGCTTGATCCGTCTGACCGGGGCGTGGCCATGGTGTTCCAGACATATGCACTTTATCCGCACATGACCGTGCGCGAGAACATGGGCTTTGGCCTAAAAATGAACGGCCACCCCAAGGCGGAAATCGCTGAAAAGGTGGCAGAGGCGTCGCGGATCCTCAAGCTGGACGACTACCTGAACCGCAAGCCTGCCGCCTTGTCGGGCGGTCAGCGTCAGCGTGTCAGCATCGGCCGCGCCATTGTGCGCGGGCCAGAGGTGTTTCTATTCGACGAGCCTCTGTCGAACCTTGATGCCGAGTTGCGGGTCGAAATGCGGGTCGAAATCGCGCGCCTGCACAAGGAAATCGGCGCGACAATGATCTATGTGACCCACGACCAAGTTGAGGCGATGACACTGGCCGACAAGATCGTCGTGCTGCGCAAGGGCGTGATCGAACAGGTTGGTGCGCCCATGGAACTGTACCGTGACCCAGACAACAAATTTGTGGCGGGTTTCATCGGTAGCCCTGCGATGAATTTCATGGTGGGCGACATGAAGGACGGCACAGTCGCCGTCCCGGGGATGAAGGCGCGCTTTGATCTGGGCGTTGCGGGGCACAGTGGCCCTGTCACGGTAGGTATGCGGGCTGAACACCTTGTGGTCGATGCGGGTGGCGATACGCATACGGTTGATCTGACCGAAAGCCTTGGCGGTGTGTCCTACGTTTATCTGCTGGGCGACACCGCAGAGCGGATCGTCATCGAAGAGCGCGGCGATCACCGCTCTCGTATCGGCGACCGCGTGGGCGTCAGCATTGATGCGAGCCGGGTTTACCTCTTTGATCTTCAAACCGAAGCTCGGATCCGGACCTGACGCACGGCCCTTCTTTTGGCTAAAAATACCTCGGTGTTTGGGGCAACGCCCCAGGCCGATTTTTCGTCGAAAAATCGGAGCTGCCCTCGGGTTAGCGTTCGCCGTAATACAGGCCGACAACGTGTTCGGCCTCTGCAAAGAACAGCCAGCGCAAGCACAGCACACCGGCGACATGGGCCAGCACTGCGACCAGCGCAGTGATATGGCTTAGTCCGGCGGCGATCAGCGGGATCGGTACGACAAAGGCTAGGATCAACCCGATGACGCGCAACTGCAGCGCATGGCGGCGGCCAACAACGTAGACAAATTCGCGCAACAGATAGTTTGATCCCGAATGGGGGGGCAGAAATGCGCGAACCCGCCCTATATCGCCCAGCCCGGTGGCCGTGCCCAACGTCGTGCCCGACTGCTGCAAGCGTTTGTCACCGGTGATCCATGCGATCAGTTGTAAAGCCGCGGCGGCGGCCAGTAGTACAAGCGCGGCTGTGCCACGGTTCGCGAGCAAGGCCCCGCCTGCCAGCGACAGCACCAGAAACAGCGCGGGCGTAGTCCAGTGCCGCCAGCGCGGCACGGTCCGCATCTGAGTATAGATCATTGCGGTGGTAAAGACGGTAGCAAGGCAGCCCAGCGATACCAGCCAGCCCAGCTGCGCGGCCGACACATCCCAAATCCGCAGCAAGGCAAAGAGCCCCCCTGCCAGCAGTGTCACGATGGCGGCGATTCCTTCGCGCGACAGCCAGCTTGTGCGCCATTGCGTGACGGCAAGGTAGGCTCGTTCTGGATGGCCAAGATGAAATGTCGAGGCCAGCAATCCGCCGACGGCCATCGCGTAGGCCAGCGCAAAGAATGCAAAGGCGACCCAACCCGTGGGAGCTGGCTGACCAAGGCCCAGCCAGAACAGCAGGCCAAACCCCAGCCCGGAAAAGGTCGTGAAGATGATGACGGACGGCGCGGGATGCATCAGCTGTGCTCCCCCGGCAGTTTCGAAAGCGCCTTGTCCAGCCAGGCGATCAGACCTTTGCCGTCGCTGGCGACGGGGGCAAGCAAGGGCGCAAGGATGTCGATCTGATCGGCGTCGCGTGGTCGCGGCGGCAGGTACTTGTTCACGGGCTTCGTTCCCATCTCTGGCATCAGATCAAAGCCGCCGCGCGCGGCCACCAGTCTGCTGACGTCAGAATCGGCATCGCCCAGATCGCCGAAATGCCGCGCGCCTGCGGGGCAGGTGCGCACACAGGCGGGGGTGCGATCGATTTCGGGCAACGCCTCGTTATAGATGCGGTCGACGCACAGCGTGCATTTCTTCATCACGCCCGCCGCCGGGTCCATTTCGCGCGCGCCGTATGGGCAGGCCCAAGCGCATAGGCCGCAACCGATGCAGGCGTCCTCGTTCACCAGCACGATACCGTCGGCCTGCCGCTTGTAGCTGGCACCCGTTGGACAAACGGTGACGCAGGGCGCGTCTTCGCAGTGCAGGCAGGATTTGGGAAAGTGGACTTGCTGGGTTGGGCGATCCTGCGGCGTCACCTCATAGCTATGCACACGGTTCAGGAACGTACCGCTGGGGTCCGCGCCATAGGGGTCCTGATCCGACAGCGGTGCGCCCAGATCGCTTTGGGTGTTCCAACTCTTGCAGGCCACAACGCAGGCGTGACAGCCGACGCAGGTATCAAGGTCGATCACAAGGCCAAGCTTGACGGCAGAGGGGGACGGCAAGCTCGTCATCGCGCACAGCCCCACTGTTCCGATTTTTCGAGCAAAATCGGTGAGGGCCGGCCTTTGATCCTGCGGACCTGCTCTAGATTATTTAAGACATGTAGAAGGATCATCCGCGGGCTTTCAGGGCAAAGGCAGAGAGGTCGGCGGCAAAGCGATCTGGTGCTTCCAGAAAAGGGGTGTGGCCGATGTCCTCATAGATGATGTGGGTCACACCTAGAATATTATGGGCGGCTGAAGCCTCCGGCGGCACGATTGCGTCGGCATCGCCGTGCAGGACAAGGGCGGGAACGCGGATATTGCGCCCCGTATCAGTGTAATCTTCGTTCCGGTCCGCAAGGGCGAGGCGCACATGGTGGGGGCACAAAAGTGCCTCTGCGGTTAGCAACTCGGACAGTTCGACGTCTAACGGCGCTTTGGTGCAGGCGCGGACAAAGGCTGCGGTGCCTGCAGGGCGGTTGCCTTCGTCGAACATCGGGCCACGGTTGGCCTTGGTCGCTGCGGGCACCGGCCCGGTATAGCTGCCGATCAGCGCAGTACCGGTCAACGCTGCATCGCCGTAGTTGCGGATATAGTCCATAACGACGCGGCCCCCCATGGACCAGCCCAGCAGGACGGGCCGGTCCAGCGGCGCGATGATCTGCGCGATGTCTGCAGCCCAGTCGGCACTGCTCGCATAGGCGTCAACCGGTTTGGGCGATAATCCATGGCCGCGCAGGTCAGGTGCGATCAGATAAAAGCGGTCCGAGAGCAGCGCCATGAGGGGCGCAAAGATTGCGTGGGACATCGAGAAGCCGTGCAGCAGCACAATCGGCGGATGAACCGGATCGCCAGCGGTCACAGTATGAAGGGGAAGAGCTGTCATGTCTGCGGGCCTGTTGTTGGGGTGGCGGGGGAGCTTCCGGAGGGAGTATTTGCGGAAAAATTGAGGGGGAGGGGCTGGGTCATTTGATTTTCCACTGCAGCGCTTTTGGCCCCTTTGGGACAGGAGAGGCGAGGGCGGGCAGGATCGGTTGCGATTCCTCGGGCGCGCCGGATCTTTCGATTTTGACGCGCAGGTCGAACCACGCGGCCTGACCGGTGACAGGGTCCGAGTTGGACCAGCGCAGCCCGTCGCCCTTGGGCGGCAGTAATTCATGGATTAGATGGTTTAGCAAAAAACCGCGCGTCGCCTCTGGCGCGTCTTTGTCCAGCGCCCATGCTCCCTTGCGCTTGCCTATGGCATTCCAGGTCCAGACCGTGTTTTCGTTCAGGGATTCCTGCAGTGCGACAGGCACGGTGATAGATCCGTGGGCCGAGGTGACACGCGCCCAGTCACCGTCCTTGAAGCCGTGCTTGGCCCAGATTTTCGTCGGGACATACAGTGGGTTGTGGCCGTGGATCTGCCGAAGCCAGGCGTTCTGGCCGCCCCAGCTGTGATACATCGCCATCGGCCTCTGCGTCAGGGCGTGAACGTCGTATTCGGCGGGGTCGACATGCCCGTCCTCGAACGGAGGATACCAGATCGGCAGCGGGTCCAGTGTCACCTTGATCTGGCCGCGCAGATGATCGGGGGGCTGCCGGTGGCCATGCCCTTCAGCTGCCAGCTGAAAGCGGCGCAGGGGCTCGACGTAGAGCTGAAAGATATAAGGCTGCGGCGCGTCATACAGGCCCATGGTCACCGCCCAGTCCTGATAGGCGCGGTTGAAAGGCTTGTAATACGCCGCCTCTGCAGGGATATGGCTGATCCAGAAGCCGCCATTGGCGATGTATTCGTTCAGCTGATTGTCATTGGGCTCGCCGCGCCCGCCTTGCAGGCCGTTTTCACCCACGCGCCAACCGGCCAGCGGGCCGATGCCGGGGCGGCGCATGTGGTGGGTGATGTAATCGGCATAGTCGGTATATTTCGCGCTGCCGTCGTTTTTGACGAAGCCCGGCAGGGACAGCCGTGCGCCCAAATCGCACAGCACCGACTGGAACGCCCGCACGTCGCGGTCCGGTTCGACAACGGGCCAGCGGATCGCATCAGCGACGGCGTCTGCCTCACATATCGGACGGTCGAGCAGGCTGATGCAGTCGTGGCGTTCAAGATACGTCGTGTCGGGCAGGATCAAGTCGGCGTAGGCCACCATCTCGGATGAGTAGGCATCCGAATAGATGATGCGCGGAATAACATATTCGCCGTCATCGGTCTGGTCGGTCAACATGTCGATCACGCCGCGCGTGTTCATCGACGAATTCCACGACATGTTCGCCATATACATGAACAGCGTGTCGATCTTGTACGGATTGCCCGCATGCGCGTTGCTGATGACCATATGCATCAACCCGTGGGCCGACATCGGGTTTTCCCAGGTGAAGGCCTTGTCTATGCGGGCGGGTTCGCCTTCTTCTGTCAGGCATAGATCCTCTGGTCCCTGCGGATAGCCAAGGTGCGGGCCGTCAAGGGGTTGGCCGGGTACGACCTTGCAATGCGGTTTCGGGTGCGCCGTCGCGGGCTTGGGGTAGGGCGGTTTGAACCGCATGCCGCCGGGTGTTTCCACTGCGCCAAGGATGATCTGCAACATGTGTAGGGCGCGGCAGGTTTGAAAGCCGTTGGAGTGGGCGCTGATGCCGCGCATCGCATGGACGCTGACCGGGCGACCAATCATCGTGGGATGGTGTTTGCCGCGAAAGTCGGTCCACGGTTGGTCCAAGATCACTGGCTGATTAAAGGCGACATCGGCCATATCGGCGGCAAGCTGTCGGATGCGAGACGCAGGGATGCCGACGCGATCCGCCACGTGTTCGGGGGCGTGGATCGGGTCCGTATAGCGGTCCGCCATCAGGTGAAACACGCTGCGATGGGTAAAGCCTGCGTTGCGCCACGTCCCCGTCAGACTGGGTTCGACCCCTTCGCCGTTCCAAGGAGCCAGCTTGCCTGTGCGCTTATCGATGACCTGCGGGCGCAGTTCGTCGTCGCGGATGAACAACCCGTAGTCGGGCGACTTTGGGTCTTGGTTCACAAGAACCGAGGCATTGGTGAACTGCGCCAGATAGTCGACGTCGATCTGACCGGCAGTCATCAGGCAGTGGACCAGCGACAGGATCAGCAAACCGTCGTTGCCCGGCGTCACCCCGAACCAGTCATCTGCCACGGCGTTATAGCCTGTGCGGATCGGGTTCACGCCAACGATGCGGGCACCGCGCCCCTTCAGCTTGCCGATGCCGATCTTGATCGGGTTGCTGTCGTGATCTTCGGCCACGCCGAACAGCAGGAACAATTTTGTATGATCCCAGTCGGGTTGTCCAAATTCCCAAAACGCGCCGCCCATGGTGTAGATACCAGCCGCGGCCATGTTCACGCTGCAAAAGCCGCCATGGGCCGCATAGTTCGGCGTACCAAAGCCCTGCGCCCAAAGGGATGTGAAGGATTGCGACTGATCGCGCCCGGTAAAAAACGCCAGCTTTTCCGGCGCGGTTTCGCGCAGCGGCTTCAGCCAGGATGTCGCAAGATTCAGCGCCTCGTCCCAGCTGATTTCTTCGTATTGACCCGATCCGCGCGGCCCCGTGCGTTTCAGCGGCGCGCGCAGACGGGCGGGGGCATTATGTTGCATGATGCCCGCAGAGCCTTTGGCGCACAGCACGCCCTTGTTCAGCGGGTGATCGCGGTTGCCCTCGATATAAGCCGCGACCTTTTTGCCGTCGGGTCCGTCCTTCATGTGGACGTCGATCCCGCAACGGCAGGCGCACATATAGCATGTCGTCTTGCGGACCTCGTTCCCGATGGGCCGCGACAGGTTCAGGACAGGATCACTCATGCTTGCAGACCCCGTGCCGGGTTGGTGCATGGGCAGTCTGCGCGGCAACCCCGCGCCTTGGTCGATGAACGGTCGATGTGCAAGCGGGCCCCTCCTGTCGCACTGGCCAACGTGATCCTGTCTGGTCTGGCATGGCCCAGACCCCCTTTCAATCTCGGCGCAGATATTGGGGACATTCTTTCTGATGAACTGCGCAATGACCAGTGTATCAATTTGGTCATCTGAGTGGCCGGATGCTACGTAGAGGTCAACAATGTCTGGTTAAAAACGTGCGCGGCGATGCGGATCAATCAGGCGAGTGCGCGCAGGATGCCCATTACAGACAACGTCAGCAGCAGCCATGTTGCAAGGCGGCGAAAGGTGGCCGGCGGTGCGCTGGCAAACTGGCGATTACCAAGCAGGATGCCAGCCGCCAGAAAGGGCGAAGCGATCAGGGCGGCGGCAAAGGTATCAAACGTGACCTGCCCGCCAAGGCCCAGCAGGGGCAGGGTCATCAGGTCAATGCCAGTAAGAAAGACGATCATCGTGGCGCGAAAGGTTGCGGCTGGCATCGTCTGTGCTCCAAGGCAGGCGGCGACTGGCAGGCCGCCTACGCCAGCCGCATTGGCGCTGCCCGCGATAATCCCAGTAATGCCATGGCCAATGCGCCCCAAGGGGCGCTTGAGCGTCCAGCCGCTGAGCATGACCAGTGACAAAGCTCCGATGATCGCGCTGATCAGCAGCTGGACTGCTCCCACAGGCAGCTGCAGCATGATCCAGATCGCCAAGGGCAGGGCGATCGCCGCCCCCGCAAGCAGTGCGCCTGCGCGACTCCAGTCAACGTGCCCGCGGATGCCCCGCGCCTGAAGGGTTGTCATTGCGATCTCTGCTATGAAGACGACCGGGATCAGGGGCAGCGGGTTCGTGACCAGCGCCGCGCAGGCGATAAAGATCGCAGAAAACCCAAAGCCGGTATATCCGCGCACGATTGCCGCCCCCAGCAAGGCGCAAGCCAGAAAACCGGCCGTGGCAAGGGTCAGATCAAAAGGCATTCAAGGCCTGTCTCATGTCAAGCGGGCCATGATGCTTTCCTTGCCTTTTTGTCGAAGGGCGCTGCCCCAAGGCCCGAGGTATTTTTGACCAGAAGAAGACCTTAGCCCAGAACGCGCGTCAGTGCGTGATCTACGGCACCTGTGATTTGGTCGATGTCGTCCTTGGTCGCAATCAGGGCGGGGGCGAACAGCAGTGTGTTGTTAAACCCCGGGACCGAACGGTTGGTCGCCCCGATGATCACGCCTTGCGCCATGCAATCGGCGACGATGGCACCGACTTGCTTTTCGTTCAGCGGATCCTTGGTGCTACGGTCTGTCACCAGCTCTGCCCCGGCAAAAAGGCCCTGGCCGCGCACGTCACCGACCACGGCGTGCTTGTCCATCAGCGCATGCAGGTTGTTCAACAAATACGCGCCCATGGTGGTGGAATTCTCGAGCAGGTCCTCTTCTTCAATGATAGCCATGTTCTCTATCGCGGCAGTGGGACCGGCGGTGCAGCCGCCAAAGGTCGAGATGTCGCGGAAGTAGGACAGGTGGTCCGTGTCGTCCTTGAACTGCTCGAACATTGCGTTGGTGGTCACGCAGCACGAAATCGCGGCGTAGCCAGATGCGACGCCCTTGGCCATCGTCACGATATCGGGCTGCACACCGTAGTGCTGGTAGCCAAACCAAGTGCCGGTGCGGCCCAGACCGCAGACGACTTCGTCGATGTGCAGTAGGATGTCATATTTCTTGCAGATTTCCTGCACACGGTCCCAGTAGCCTTGCGGCGGGACGATGATGCCGCCGCCTGCGGTGATCGGCTCTAAGCACAGGGCACCGACAGTGTCGGGGCCTTCGCGCAGAATCACCTCTTCGATGGCGTCAGCGGCGCGGCGGCCATAATCGGCGTCGGTCAAGCCATCCTGCCGGCGGTATTCCAAGCAATGCGGCACCTGCACAAACCCCGGAGTGAAGGGGCCATATTGTGCGTTCCGCTCTTCCTGGCCGCCAGCAGACAGGTTGGCGATGGTGGTGCCGTGATAATCACGCTCGCGAAACAGGATCTTGTACTTGCGCCCGCCGTGATGCTTGTGCGCGATCTGGCGCACCATCTTGAAGGCCTTCTCGTTCGCCTCGGAGCCGGAGTTGGCGTAGTATACCCGATCCAGCCCCGGCATCTTGGCGGTCAGCATTTCGGCGAATTGCGCGCCGGGGATCGTGCCGGCCGCACCGGCGTAGAAATTCAGCTTGGTCAGTTGGGCTGCCATCGCATCGGCGATCCGCTTGCGCCCGTAGCCCACGTTTACAGTCCAGACCGCGCCAGAGACAGCATCCAGATGTTCACGCCCGGTAATGTCCCAAACTCGCAGGCCTTTGCCTTCGACCATAATGCGTGGATCGACGGTTTCGAATGGTTTGTGCTGGACCAGGTGATGCCAGACATGGGCCCGGTCAGCAGAAATGATGGCGGCAGGATCGTTCAAAAGGCTGTGCTGGTTCATGTTGCTGTTCCGGTAAGCTGATGCATGCTGTGGCAAGACACAGTCTTGCGACTAGGTCCAGCCTTTTGCAAGAGAATGTGGCCTTATGCCGGAATATGCAGCGCAGGCAGCGACAGCTGACCGTCCGTCAGCGACACCAATGTCCGGTCCGGTTTCAGATGTGGATACATTCAGGGGCTGCTTTTGGGCTGCGGTCAAAGGCGCGTCACCCTGCATGCATGGCCTTTGATCGGAAGACATGACGATCAAAACAAAGAAATGTGAAAGACCGCGATCAGGATGGGGTAGGACCCGCAGGCCATCGACGTCGCCGTTTGGTGTTTGATAATGAAAACTGCATCGACCCTGGGCGATGGAATATGGCAAGGTCCTGCTGACCTGTTCGAAAAAAGAAGCACTGGGCAACCTTGTCTTTGATGTGTCGACCGTAACAGGGGCTTTCGCCGGGTAAAGGCGCGCGGGCATGATGATCATGGTTGCCTCGAAATTCTAAACCACCGATATCGTGCTGATGGGCGTCATCACGATCGAAACCGTCGGCTTTTCGATTGATATGGTATCCGCTGGCTGAAACGGCTGATGGTGCCGTGGAAACGCAAAGGCTGACATCATGGTGAATGTAGCAGCGGCGCTGGGCGCGCTG
>CAWUXN010000069.1:0-2570 GCA_963926415.1 uncultured Loktanella sp. | reverse complement strand
CTCGAAGACCGCTTCGACGATCAGATCGCAGTCTTTCAGGGCGTTGTAATCTGTTGTTGCGTTGATCAGGCTCAGGACCTGCTCTTTCTTCTCGGGTGTCGCCTTTTTGCGGGCGATCCCTTTGTCCATGTAAACAGCGGTATAGGATTTGCCCTTGTCAGCCGCTTCCTGCTTGGCGTCGATCAGCACGACCTTGATGCCAGCCATGGCCGACACCAGCGCGATGCCTGCGCCCATCATGCCAGCACCGATGATGCCGACCCGTCTAACCTTCTGGTCCGGCACATCAGGACGGTTCGCGCCTTTTTCCAGCGCTTCTTTGTTGATGAACAGGCTGCGGATCATGGCGGACGACGACGGGTTCAGCAGGACGTTGGTGAACCAGCGCGCCTCGATCTTGAGCGCGGTATCGAAGGGGACCATCGCACCTTCATAGACGGCGGACAGCAGCGCCTTGGCCGCCGGATAGACGCCCATCGTGTTGCCGTTGACCATGGCCGAGGCTCCAACGAAGGTCATGAAGCCAGCAGGGTGATAGGGCGCGCCGCCCGGCATTTTATAACCCTTCTGGTCCCAAGGCTTCACGATATCCGCATCAGTGGCTTTCAGCACCCAAGCCTTGGCGGCGGACAGCAGTTCATCCGCTGGCACGACCTCGTCCACGATCCCAGCGCGCATCGCACCCTTTGGGTCGTTCATCTTGCCCTGCAACAGCAGAGGGCTGGCTGCCATCGCGCCCAGCTTGCGGCTGATCCGCGTCGTACCACCGGCACCGGGGAAAATGCCGACCATGATTTCCGGCAGGCCGATCTTGGCCTTCGGGTTGTCGGCGGCAAAGATGCGGTGGCAGGCCAGCGGAATTTCCAGACCGATCCCCAGCGCGGTTCCGGGCAGCGCGGCGGCGACCGGCTTGCCACCTTTCAGCGTTTTGGGGTCCATGCCCGCGCGCTCGATCCGGCGTAGCACGGCGTGCATTTGCATGACGCCGTCAAAGATGCCCTGTGCAGGATCGTCGCTTTCGTCGCGCATCTTGGCGATGATGTTCAGGTCCATGCCGCCGGCAAAGGAGCCGTCCTTGCCAGAGGTGATCACGATGCCTTTCACGGCTTCATCAGCCAAAGCCTGACCGACAAGCGTGTCCAGATCGGCAAAGCCTTTCTGGCTCATGACGTTCATGGACTTGCCGACGGTGTCCCAAGTGATGACGGCAACGCCGCTCTCGTCTATGGTCATGGTGAAATCGGTCATAGCGATTATCCTTTGTTCTGCAGGTCGGGGGTGGGTTCAGATCGGGACGTGCCCGCATCCTGCGCCGCCGCATCGTCCATTGTTGAAACGGTTTTGCGCCAATGGGCCGGTACCAGCCCGCTGGTCAGATGAGTGGCCCTCCATACCGTGTCAGTGCGGCGCAGCATCAGGCTCGACCGATAGGGGGCATGATGCGCGTGCTCTGACGCAGAATGTCGGTTTGGTAATTGCCGGTGATCACGTCATCGGACAAATAGGTTGCGTTGAGGGCCGTGCGGATCAGATCGGTCGCGCGTTGCGACTTCAGCAGGTTCAGATACTGATAAAAGACCTGCCGCAGCATGGTGTCATTCGTTATGACGATCGTGCTGTGGTCACTGGTCATTTCGATCGGCAGCTGGACAAGGCTGCGATAGGCGTTGAACTGGCTTGCGATGAATGTTCGCGATGCATCGTCCAGCCATTTTTGAAATATCTGTATCGCCATCTCGCAGCCCTCCGTCCGTTAGACTCGCTCGATGATCGTCGCGGCACCCATCCCAGATGCGATGCACAGCGTTGCCAGGCCGGTGGATTTGCCGGTGCGCTCCAGCTCGTCCAACAAGGTGCCGATGATGATCGCACCGGTGGCCCCCAACGGGTGGCCCATGGCGATGGACCCGCCGTTCACGTTCACGACTGACGGATCGACGTTGAACCGCTGCATAAAGCGCAAAACGACAGAGGCGAAGGCTTCATTCACCTCGAACAAGTCGATGTCGGAAATGCTCATGCCGCTTTCGGCCAAGATCTTTTCCGTCACGGGGACCGGGCCGGTCAGCATGATCGTGGGATCGGTGCCGATCTTGGCAGTGGCGCGGATCACGGCGCGGGGCTTCAGGCCCATCGCCTCGCCCCATGCCTTGGACCCGATCAGGATACCGGCAGAGCCATCAACGATGCCGGAAGAGTTGCCCGCATGGTGGATGTGGTTGATCCGCTCCAGATGCGGATACTTCATCAGCGCGACCTTGTCGAAACCGGGCATGCTCTCGCCCATGTCCTTGAACGAGGCTCTCAGTGCGCCAAGGGACTGCATGTCGGTGCCGGGGCGCATGTATTCGTCGTGATCCAGAATGGCCAAGCCATTCTGGTCGCGCACGGTGACAAGGGATTTTGCAAAGCGCTTTTCGTCCCAAGCGGCCTTGGCGCGCTTTTGGGATTCAACTGCCAGCGCATCGGCATCGTTACGGCTGAAGCCATATTCGGTGGCGATGATGTCGGCAGAGATACCCTGCGGCACAAAATAGGTGTCCATGGCGATCGACGGATCGACGGCAATC
>CAWUXN010000068.1:0-3317 GCA_963926415.1 uncultured Loktanella sp. | reverse complement strand
GACGTTCAGCATATATAGCGGGCCGGTCAGCATCAGCATGTTCACAAAAAAGCTGAAGATCGCGACGGCTCAGTACAAAGGCAGCCCCTCGCGCCTGACGGCGGCCAGTTCTGCAGCGCCCCGCTTGGCGGTCAAATCATTGTTACGCATCGCGTCTTAGCTTTTAAGCGACCAATCCACGTTCCCCATACTTCTTATTAGTAGGTAAATATTGCGCTCAAACAATTTTTTGCGTGCATCCGGGTGTGCGTGACACGGTCGCCACAGCCTAGGGCCGGCGGGGTTAACTAACCGCTGCTACAGGCAAGAGGTGACAGCTAGCTCTGCCGTCGCTATTATTGCCCGCGCAGCCCACCATTTCACCAGGAGCGGCAATGAAAACGATCTTTGGTTCGGCCTTGTTCGTCATGCTTGCCGCGCAAGCCGCGCTCGCTGGTCCTTATGACGGCGTCTACAAGCAGGCGGCCAATGCTGAATGCGCCTTGGTCGGCGTGGACGGCGGGGCGGTGCGGATCGATAATGAAATCTTTTACGGGGTCGAGGTCGAGTGCCTGATGGTGGACCCGGTCAACGTGCTGGAAATGGATGCGCTGCTGTACACTATGCAGTGCAGCGGGTCTGATCAGGTCTTTTCTGAACGCGCGATGTTGATGAACAAGGCGGAGGGCGACGGCATCATCATGGTCTGGGACGGCTATGCCTTCGTCTATGATCGCTGCCCAGAGCCGGGCGCACCCGCACCGGTCGATGTTGCGGTCGATACGCCCTCTGATACGCAAGGTGACCTGCCTTTGGTGCCAGCCACCGATCCCGTGGATAACGGGGCCCCAGCTGTTGCAGCAGCGCCCGAAGGGGACGTCACCGCAACTGAATAAGCCGTAGTATTAGTTGCCGAGACCGCCGAGAATGTTTTGCAATACATCCATGATCTGACCGTCGGCGACGATGCCGGTGTCTTCCAGCACGCCGCTCGTAGTGCTGGGGCCGGGTAGGTCCATTGGCAGCGGCTTTGGCGTCTGACCGGTCACGACGCGGGCCATGGTTGCCTGCCAGATTTCCGCAGGCAGGCCGCCGCCCGTGACACCCGTCATCGGGCTGTTGTCGTCATAGCCCATCCAGACGCCGATCACGTAATCGGCGTTAAAGCCGATGAACCACGCATCGCGGGCGCTGTTGGTGGTGCCGGATTTGCCTGCTAGCTCCCACCCCGGGATCTGCGCCCGCGTGCCGGTGCCGCGCGCGACGACCTGCGCCATCATATAGGTCAGCTGCCGGGCCGCGTGGCTTTGGATCACCCGTTCCTGCATACCGGTGCCGATATTGTCCATCAGGGGTTCGGACTCGCCCTTCAGCCGCAGGTCGATCAGGCCGTAAGGCTGTACCGCAGAGCCGCCGTTCAGGATGCCGGCATAGGCCCCTGTCATTTCAATTAGGGTGCTTTCGGACACGCCTAGCGCCAGCGCGGGGCCAGCGGCCAGATCGCTGTCGATGCCAAAATTCTGTGCCACTGTGCGCACCATTTCACGGCCGACATCTTCGGACAGTAGGATCGCAGGGATATTGCGGGACTCGTAAAGCGCCTGCGTTAGCGTAATTGGACCCTTATACTCGCGGTCATAGTTGTTGGGCCGCCACGGGCCAGAGCCGGGCACATCAATGGTCAGCGGCGCGTCGTCGATCATGTCATTCGGGCTGAAACCCAGATCGAGCGCCGTTGCATAGATGAAAGGCTTGAACGCCGATCCGGGCTGCCGCCGGGCCTGTGTCGCGCGGTTAAACACGCCCGATGCGCGCACATCGCGCCCGCCGACCATACCGCGCACCGCGCCGTCCGCGCTCATGACAATAACGGCGGCCTGCGCCTTGGAGCTTGGCTTGAGCTTGGTTTCAAAGATCGACAGCAGGGCGGTTTCCGCCGCCGTCTGGATACGCTGGTCGAGCGTGGTACGGATGACCACGTCCTCGGTCGTGTTGCGGGTAAAGAAATCCGGTCCCTGTTCCATGACCCAATCGGCAAAGTATCCACCCGCCCGCGCTTGTGCGGCCTGTGACAGCTGCGCCGGGTGTGCACGCGCATCGGCGGCCTGTTCCGATGTGATATAGCCCTGATCTTCCATTAGCCCGAGCACGATATTCGCCCGGTCCACCGCGCGCTGCATGTTGTTGGTGGGCGCATAGCTTGTCGGCGCTTTAAGCAGGCCCGCCAGCATCGCCGCCTCTGCCGGGTTTACCTGCGCGGATGATTTGCCGAAATAACGGTTTGCAGCGGCTTCGAACCCGCGGCTGCCCGCGCCCAGATAGGCGCGGTTGAAGTAAATAGTCAGGATGTCTTCCTTGGAATAGGCGACCTCCATACCCATGGAATATATGGCTTCATTGACCTTGCGCAAAATCGTTGTGCGGCGGCAGTCGTCCTCATAGGCGGCCTCTGTCGGCCACGTCGCCGCGTCATAAGGAACGCCAAGACAGAGCAATTTTGCCACCTGCTGCGTGATGGTGGAACCACCGTTGCCGGACAACGGGCCGCGCCCCTCGCTCAAGTTAATGCGCACAGCGCTGGCGACGCCGCGAGGGCTGATGCCAAAGTGGCCGTAAAAGCGCTTATCCTCAGTCGCGACAATGGCGTCGTGCAGATATGGCGACACGGACTCTGCCGTCACCATCCCGCCGAACTGATCGCCGCGCCATGCGAACACCGCACCGTCCCTGTCCAGCAAAGTGACCGATCCGCGCGTGCGGGCGTCCACGATGGATTCAATCGGTGGCATCTGGGCCGAGAAATAAAGCGCACCCGCCCCGATCAGCACGGCCACGACCAATCCCAGTTTCCATGTCAGGCGGAAAATCAGGCGCAGCGTCCATGTGAGCGGGAACAGCATCCACCCGACCAGACCGCGTTTGCGCGGGGCCGCCCGCTTGCGCGGTGCGCGCTTTTTGAGTGCGCGTGCGGCGCGTTCTGCCGGCTGCGCGTCATAGCGCCGCTCTGCGACCAGTGGTTTTCCTGTTTTCGTACGTCGTGCCATTGGCTGCCCGGTCCGTGTTTTTGTGCGTTTTGCCAACCATACCGTCACGGTCCCGCCTTGTCCCGCGCTGTTGCCGATTCTTGCGCCGCTTTTTTCTGTCGACTAAAAAATGGGCACATTGCGCTTTTTGTGCAAAAAATGTGCAACATTGCGCGTTTTTGCCCCCGCCACGGGCTTGGTTTCCTTGTTACTCTGCCGCCTGTGAGCCCTTTTCTTAGGCATCCGTAGCGCCGGGGGCTGGGTCTCCGCCACAGGGAACGAGGGAAACAAGACGTGAAACTGATTATTGCAACG
>CAWUXN010000067.1:0-2555 GCA_963926415.1 uncultured Loktanella sp. | reverse complement strand
GCGCCCGGTTTCGACGTATTCGGCGACCGTCTGCTGATTACCGGACAGATCGATCATCATGCCATTAACGGCGACGATACCCGGCAGGCCAAATTGGCCCGCGACCTTGACGTGTTCACGCAGGTGGCGGTGTTCGCCGTGCATCGGTATCAGGAACTGCGGCTTGATGATCTGGTGCATGGTTTCCAGATCAGGGCGGTTCGCGTGGCCGGACACATGATATTTGCCGCCATCGTCATCAACAATATCGACGCCAATTTCGCTCAGCTGGTTCATGATGCGGATCACACCGCGCTCATTCCCTGGGATCGTCTTGGACGAGAACAGGAAGGTATCGCCTTCCCTCAGCTTCAGACCCAGATAGCTGCCCTGCGACAGTTGCGCAGAGGCCGCGCGGCGTTCGCCTTGACTGCCAGTAACAAGCAGCATCAGCTGTTCCCGGGGAACATTGACGGCATCCTCTGGCCCGATGGTGGCCGGGAAGTTAGTCAGCAGACCGGTTTCCTTGGCCGCTTCGACCATCCGGTTCATAGACCGGCCCAGCAAGCAGACAGTACGGCCAGCTGCCACAGCGGCGTCAGCCAGTGTTTTAAGGCGCGCGATGTTGGACGCGAACGTCGTCGCCGCGACCATACCTTTGGAATTGCGCATCAGTTCCGTGATCGCCGGACCAATGGACATCTCTGAACGGCCAGCGTGCGGAGAGAAGATGTTCGTGCTGTCGCAGACCAGCGCCTTGACGCCGTCCTTGGCAATTTCTTCCCACAAGGCAGTGTTGAACGGATCGCCGACGACGGGGGTCATGTCGACCTTGAAGTCGCCCGTGTGGACGATGCGGCCACCAACCGAATCAATGACCAGACCCGCGCTTTCGGGGATCGAGTGGCTGATCGGGACGTAGGACACCTTGAACGGGCCGCAATCGATGACGGCCGGATAGGGTTCAACCACCGTGACGACATTGTCAGGGTGACCCTTTTCCTGCAGCTTGCGCCGCGCGATGTTGGCGGTGAATTTACGTGCATAGATCGGCGCGCCCAGCTGCTCCCACAGCAGGCCAACGGCACCAACGTGGTCTTCGTGGGCGTGGGTTATGAAAATCCCGTCGATCTGCGCCCGGCGTTCTTTCAGCCAGGTGATGTCTGGGAAAATCAGGTCAACGCCGGGCGTGCCATCCATGTCGGGAAAGGTTACGCCCAGATCGACCACGATCAGCCGTTCTTTGCCTTTGGGGCCATAGCCGTAGACGTAGCAGTTCATGCCGATTTCACCGGCACCGCCAAGCGCCATATAAATTAGTCGGTCGTTTGCTTTTGCAGCACTCATGTAAGGTCCTTGTTGTATTGATGAATCACGGTCAGCCCGTGCATCGTCAGGTCATCCTCGACCCGGTCAAATAATTGGTCGCCTTGGGCAAAGAGCGAGGCCAGTCCACCTGTACCGATGACCGTCATCTCGCGCCCGCGTTCGGCTTTGATCCGTGCGGTTATCTCTTTAACGAGGCCAATGTAACCCCAGAACGCACCAGACTGCATGCAGGCAACAGTATTCGTGCCAATTACGCGGTCCGGTTTTGTCACATCAACATGTGGCAGCGCGGCGGCGGCCATGTGAAACGCCTCTAAACTCACCATGACGCCAGGGGCGATCACGCCGCCAACATAGGCACCGTCGTCATCGACCACATCCAGCGTCGTCGCGGTGCCGAAATCGACAACGATTAGGTTGCCCCCATGGCGGTCAAAGGCGCCGGCAGTATTGACCAAGCGGTCCGGGCCGACGGCAGTGCCGGGATCGACTCGGGGGTTTGTGGGCAGTTTGCATTCGGGCTTGCCGACAACAATGGGGCGGCAGTTGAAATAGCGGTCCGCAAGGACGCGCAGGTTGAACACCACGCGGGGGACCGTCGCGCTGACGATGACCTCGTCAATCGTGACATCGACCTTTTGCATTTTCATCAAGGAGGTGAGCCAGACGAAATATTGATCCGCCGTGCGCTGCCAATCAGTCTTGGTCCGCCATGTCGCATGAAAGCGGGTGCCGTCCCAGAGGGAGAACACCGTATTTGTATTGCCGCAGTCGATGGCCAGAAGCATGGGCAAAGCCCCTTTAGAAATAGATGTCGGCGGCGGGAATGACCTTGCGCCCCTCGGGGGTCGTCAGGACAAGATTGCCGTCAGTGTCGATGGTGTCAAAAGTCCCGGTGATCTCTTCGCGCGCCGTGCGGGCGATGATGACTTCGCCAAGCCGGGCCGCGTGGCGCAGCCAGTCGCTGCGAATAATCTCGAAATCGAATTCCCAAAGCTTCGCCTCTTGCGTGGCAAAGTCATTGGCGATTCGGACAAGGAAATCAGCGGGGGTGATCTCTGGACCGCCCTCGCCGGCGACGGACACCGGTGGAAAGGCTGCATCTCGGATATCAGCAGGAACATGGGCAAGGTTCACGCCTACGCCAACGGCCAGCCAGTCAACAAAAGGCCCCTGCCCGCTAGTTTCGAGCAAAATGCCAGCAACCTTGCCGCCATTCAGCAGCACATCATTCGGCCATTTGAGGC
>CAWUXN010000066.1:0-6874 GCA_963926415.1 uncultured Loktanella sp. | reverse complement strand
ACCGTTGTGCCGCAGCCAGACGTGTTGATCACGATCGCATCAAGGCCGCCCGCATCCATCTGCGCTGTCCATGCATGGATGTTCTTGGCGGCAGTTGCGTGTGCCTCGGCTTCCTTGCCCATGTGGTGGGTCAGGGCACCGCAACAGCCTTGCCCTTCGGGCACCACAACCTCTGCCCCCAATCGGTTCAAAAGGCGTATTGTGGCATCGTTAATGTCAGTATTCAGTGCGCGCTGGGCGCAGCCGGTCATCAGCGCGACGCGCATCTGCGGCGCAGCCACGGTAAATGTTTGCGGGTCATCATTGCGGCTGACCGGAGGGATCACCTTTGGGGCCATGCGGATCATCGCGCGCAGGCGGGGGTCGGGGATCAACCCGGCAAAGGGTTTCGCAATTTTCGCCCCGAGCAGCGCCAGCCGGAACCGCCCGGGGTACGGCAGTACCCTCGCCAGGACCCAGCGCAGCATGCGATCACCCATAGGGCGCTTGTAATGCTCGTTGATATAGGCGCGGGCGTGATCAACTAGATGCATATAATGCACGCCCGACGGGCAAGTCGTCATGCAGGCCAGACACGATAGACAGCGGTCGATATGCTTGACCGTCTTGGCGTCAGGCACCCGTTCGTTTTCCAGCATGTCCTTGATCAAATAAATGCGGCCACGCGGGCTATCCAACTCGTCCCCCAGAATCTGATAGGTCGGGCATGTCGCGGTGCAAAACCCGCAATGCACGCAGGCCCGCAGGATTTGATTGGCCCGCGCCGTGCCGGGGTCGCGCAGTTGGTTTTCGGTAAAGGTTGTCTGCATCAGCCCATCACTCCGGCATTAAGGATCCCGCGCGGGTCAAATCGCTTGCGCAAGCCGCGGCTTAACGCTGCGACGGCAACAGGTTCAGGGTGAAAGCGTGGAATCGCTGCATTGGTGTTGCCGCGCACTCGGGTCGCATGGCCATTGCCAACATCTGTGCGCAGATCGCGCTCTGCCTCGCACACGACCCACAGCAACCCGCCGCCCCAGTCCGCCATGACCTGGACGTCACCTCGCGCGCGCAGGGCGCTGACCATGGTAGGCATCGCCGACGGCCGGATCGATATGCGCCAGACATCACCGGATTGGTCTGCAAAGGCGCGGGCGTCGCGCGCCGCAGACCAATCGGCATCGCCAAATGTCACAGCGCCAAAGTGCGCCAGATCCTGGGCAAGCCGGTCCGCGCGGTAGGCCACGGATTCACTGAACCCTTCCAAGCGGACCATTGCTACACCGTCCACCCAAGCCGCCCCAGTCACGTCATAGGGCGAGCCAAGCGCTGCCGACATCGCCGCGACAGCTTGCGCTGCGTCCAGATCCGGGATCGAGAGTGTCGCAACTGCCTGCGGCAAGGGCAGCACCTTCAGGCTGACCTCTGTCATCACACCCAGCGTACCGTATGACCCCGCCAACAGTTTAACCAGATCGTAACCGGTGACGTTCTTCATCACGCGGCCACCATTCTTGACGATATTCCCAGCGCCATCGACAAACCGCACGCCCAGCAGATGATCGCGGCAGGCCCCAACCTGAATGCGGCGTGGACCGCTGGCATTGGTCGCGACCACCCCGCCAATGGTCGGCACGCCATTTGTCTTAAGCAGCGCGCGCATATCCGTCGGCTCGAATGCGAGCCGCTGCCCTTCGGCGGCCAACGCAGCCTCTACTTCCGCCAGCGGCGTTCCTGCCTTTACCACCAGCGTTAGTGCGCCCGGCTCGTACAGACTGATCCCGCTCAATCCGGTCGTCGATATGGGCTGACCATCCACCATAACGCCTCGGGTGCCACCGCCCTGCACTGAAATCAGCCCGGCTGAATCGCGGATCATTCCCGCCATTTCGTCTTCGCTTGTCGGCGTCATGGGCGGTCCTGCCTTCTTCTTGTCGAAAATACCTCAGGGGTGTGGGGGCTGGCCCCCCACGGCGTCACGCGGCGCGGTGACTTTCGCTCGCGTCCAACGGAAACACCTTAGCCGGGTTCAGCAGCCAGCCTGGATCGAACACATCTTTCACAGCCATCTGCGCATCCAGATCAGCTGTGTTGAACTGCACATGCATCAGGTCGCGCTTTTCGATGCCCACGCCGTGTTCGCCAGTCAGGCAGCCGCCCACTTCCACGCAAAGCTTCAGGATTGCGGCCCCAAATTCCTCGCAGCGTTCCAGATCGCCGGGCAAATTGGCATCATACAGAATCAACGGATGCATATTGCCGTCGCCTGCATGAAACACGTTGGCCACGTCCAGCCCGTATTCCGCCGACATCTGGCTAATGCGGTCCAGCACGTGTGGCAGTTCCGTGACCGGGATCGTGCCGTCAAGACACATGTAATCGTTGATCTGTCCCATCGCGCCAAAGGCCGATTTGCGCCCGAGCCAGATTCGGGCCGCCTGATCGGCGTCACGCGCTTCGCGCACTTCCACCGGGTTGTGGCGGCCGGCGATCTCTCCGATCAGGGCCAGCTGGTGATTAATCTCGGCGTCCGATCCTTCGACTTCGATGATCAGCAGCGCCTCGCAGTCGGGGTAACCCGCCTTGGCAAAGGCCTCGCAGGCGACGATGCAGGGGCGATCCATGAATTCGATGGCCACGGGCAGCACGCCCGCCTTGATGATGTCAGACACGCAGGCCCCTGCCACGGCGTTGCTGTCGAAACCGATCAGCATCGGCCGCGCGCCTTCGGGCTTGTGCAGGATGCGCAGTGTAGCCTCTGTCACTACGCCCAGTTGGCCCTCTGAGCCGCAGATCACACCTAGCAGGTCCAAGCCGGGGGCATCCAGATGCCCCCCGCCAATCTCGACCACGGTGCCGTCCATCATGACCATCGTTACGCCCAGAAGGTTATTCGTCGTCACGCCGTATTTTAGGCAATGCGCTCCGCCAGAGTTCATCGCAATATTTCCTGCGATGGCACAGGCCAGCTGCGACGACGGGTCGGGTGCGTAAAAGAATCCCTCCGCTTCGACAGCGCCAGTGACACTCAAGTTCGTGCGGCCGGTCTGCACCCGGATGATCCGGTCTGCATAGTCGGTTTCCAGCACGGCATTCAGGCGTGCGACGCCAAGGATCACGCAATCGGCGGTCGGCATCGCGCCGCCTGCGAGTGATGTGCCGGACCCGCGCGGCACGACGGGCACGCCCATGTCGTTGCAGATCCGCAGGACGTCCGACACCTCTTGCGTCGATGCGGGCAGCACCGCCAGCAGCGGTGGGCAGCGATAGGCCGACAAGCCGTCGCATTCATATGCGCGGGTTTCCGAGATGTCGGTGATGACCGCATCGGCCGGCATGACGCTGCGCAGCCGCGTGGCAAGCAGGTCCTTCAGCGCGATCACGCTGGCGTTGGGCTGTGGCATCTGCATCGCAAGTCCCCCTTAATTGGTAAGATATTATAACCAATTTGTGGCGCTGGCAAGAAGTCCTTCCCATGCTAGATGTTCTCCATGATATTCACATCTCATCTTGCGGCGCTGGGCGTCATCGACATGGTCGCGCTGGGCCTGATCGTAGGTTTGTGGTTGCTGCTGGGCTGGTTGATCGAGCATCCCAGTGCGCGCCGCCCGTCGGTCACCGTGCTCGTTGCGCAGCGGCGGCGCGACTGGATGAAGGTCTTCGTGACTCGAGACCCGCGCATTTTTGACAGTCAGATCCTGTCGAGCCTGCGGCAGGGGACATCCTTCTTCGCGTCCACCAGCATTTTTGCCATCGGTGGCGTCCTTGCACTTATGGGTAACACTGACCCCCTGCGCGGCGTCGCGGCAGATGTGATGCAGGCGGCAACTCCCACGCTGGTCTGGCAGGTCAAGCTGGGGCTCGTAACGCTGTTCCTAGTCACAGCGTTCCTGAAATTCGTCTGGTCCAACAGGGTCTTTGGTTATTGTTCGGTGCTGATGGCCGCCGTGCCGCAGGACCCGGACCACCCCGATTCCTATCCCCTTGCCGCACAGGCCGGAGAGTTGAACGTCCGCGCAGCGATGAACTTTAATCGTGGGTTGCGGGCGATGTATTTCGCGCTTGGCGCGCTGGCTTGGCTGATCGGGGCATGGGCCATGATTTTTGCAACCGTCATCGTCGGCTGGACAATCTGGAGCCGGGAATTCGCCTCCATGCCCCGGCGCATTCTACTTGGCGAGGTTGTTTAGCGCCGCGATCCGCGTCCTTCGCGCAGCCACGCTCCGACGGTCAAAAGCGATGCAATCAGCAGGAACGCCCAAGCAGGCATGATCGGCGCGATACTGACCGCGGCGGTGCGATAGGCCCCGCGCGGCATAATGCCAAGCCAGCCCCGCCCGGCAGCCGGCCGCCCTTCACGCACGCTGCGCAAATCGATGGCCCCGTCCGAGATATTTACGATCCCGCCGCGCGTGTCATCCACAGCCGGTTCCAGAAGATCACCGGTCGCGATCGTCTGCTCAAACTCTTTCGGTGCTGCAGATCCCAGTGCGATGACGCTGTCCAGCGTGCCGTTGGTCAGACGATAGAGGCCCACATCCGGCGCTGTCCAAAGTGCCTCGAACCGGCCGGGGCTGACCTCGGTCAGTGGCAGCACAGTGTCGGTTCCGTCAGGCGCTGTCACCGTGACGTCCGGCGCGGTCTCTTCCAGCGTGCGGCGGATGATTAGCATGGTCTGCCCTGTGGGCTCGACCCACAGCGCCTCTTCTTCCAGCTCTGGCTCTTTCATCATCCAATGCGCCAGCCTGCGCAGCAATTCCGCCTGCGGCCCGCCGCCTTCGTAACCGCGATCCCACAGCCAGCTTTGGTCGCTGGCAATCAGCGCAACGCGGCCTTCGCCGACGCGGTTCAGGGTCAGCAGGGGGCGGTCGTCCAACCCGGTCATCAAGACCTCTGCGCCGTCTGGCACAGTGGTATCAACCAGCCGGAACCAGCGACCCCAGCCGGGGCCTTCGCCTGTCGCGGGCGGCGGCGACATCGCCTCCAGCCCCTCTGTCACCGGATGGCGCTCGCCCAGATCGCTAACCTGCGGCACAAAGCCTTCCTCGAATACCCGGGCCGTGGGCGCACCAGGCAGGATGGTTTCCAGCGGAGAGCGATAGATACTTTCCGCCCCGCCATATTCAGGGCCAGAGGACACCAGCACCGCGCCGCCATTGCGCACGTAGTTCGCGATATTTTCCAAGTATATCGCTGGAAGAATACCGCGCCGGCGGTAGCGATCAAAAATGATCAGATCGAAGTCCTCGATCTTCTCCATGAACAGCTCGCGCGTGGGGAAAGCGATCAGCGATAGCTCTTCCACTGGCACGCCGTCCTGTTTTTCCGGCGGGCGAAGAATGGTGAAATGGACCAGATCGACGGCAGCGTCGGCCTTCAGCAAATTGCGCCACGTCCGTTCGCCCGCATGCGGCTCGCCACTGACAAGCAGCACGCGCAGCCGGTCGCGCACGCCGTTGATTTGCACGACAGCGGCGTTATTGCGCGGCGTCAGCTCGCCATCGACAGTGGGAGTGTCGAATTGCAGCACGTTCATACCAGCATGAGGCAGATTGACGGGCAGTTGGATGTCTTGCCCAACGGGCACTTGAAACGCCATCGCCGCGCCGCCGTCGATGCTGATGGCTAGGGGTACAAGAGCATCTGCCGCGGGCGCAGCACCCTGATCCTCGATCCGCAGGGTCAGCGTCACCGGCTCACCCAGAATGGCAAAGGCCGGGGCGTTCGATACAACCAGCCGCCGGTCCCAGTCATCCGCCTGCCCTGTCAGCAGCGCGTGCAGCGGCGCTGACAGGGCAGGCGTGCGTTCCAAGTCGTGCAAACGGCCGTCGGTTAGCAGAATAACCCCAGCGATACGGCCCTGCGGCTCCTCTGCCAGCGCATCGGAAAGGCCCGACATCAACTGGGTGCCGCTGTCTCCCTCGCCGTCGCCCACGGTGACGACCCGCAATTCGGTGTTGTCCAGCCGCGCGACCTCGGATTGAACGTTTGCAATCGCCGCCTCGGTCTGTGTTTCACGGTTGCTGATCCGCTGGCTGGCCGATTGATCGATGACCAGCACCACGATATCGGACAGGGCCTCGCGGTCCTCTGTCTGTACGGCGGGGTTTAGCAGGGCGGCCAGCAAAGCAAGCCCCGCCAACCCGCGCAGCCACCAGCCTGGCAGCTGCCGCCAGATCGCTAGGGCGACCCCAAGCGCGACCAGCGCGCTCACGACATAGATCGCCACCATTGGCAGCAGCGGATCAAGCACAACAGTCCCGGTCACAGCGCAAGCCCCCTGCTTCTTCTCGTCCTAACTACCTTCGCCGGAGGCATCTCACCGCGGCAACTCGCACAAGACCAGATCATTGTCCCAACCTTTCCAGCAGGTTCGGCACATGCACCTGATCTGACTTATAGTTGCCGGTCAGTACATGCATGATCAGGTTCACGCCAAAGCGGTAGGCATATTCGCGCTGGATCTCTCCGGCCTGACCCCGTCCCACAGGGAACATCCGGTTGCCGCGTGCGTCGATGGCCCAGGCGCGGGCCCAGTCGTTGCCGCCGATCACGACCGGCGTGACGCCGTCGTTCAGATTGCGAAACGGCATGCCGTCGGCCAGTTCGGCGTCCGGCGGTGCGGCCTCGACCCAGACGTCGCGGCTGTCGGTGCGGCCGGGAAAGTCCTGCAGCAGATAAAAGGTCCGCGTCAGGACGTGGTCGTCGGGGATCGGTTCCAGCGGTGGAATATCCAGCGACCGCGCGATGATCTGCAGTTGCCGCCCCTCGGAACTGGACGATCCAAAACGGGCGGTATCCGCATCGCGGGTGTCGAACAGGATCATCCCGCCTGACCGCAGATAACGGTTCAGCTTGGCATAGGCGTCCCGGCTGGGTAGGGGTGCGCTTGGCA
>CAWUXN010000065.1:0-3553 GCA_963926415.1 uncultured Loktanella sp. | reverse complement strand
CGCAATCGGGCGTGCGATGATGTCAAATCCGACAATCCTGATGCTGGATGAACCGTCACTCGGCTTGTCGCCGCTTTTGTCGAAAGAGCTGTTTCAAAACCTCGCGCGTGTGCGCGACCTTGGTATTGGCGTGCTGATGGTCGAACAAAACGCCAAGCAATCGCTGGCGATCGCGGACCGTGGTTATCTGATTGAGAACGCGCATGTGGTGCATCAAGATAGCGCCGCAAACTTGATGCGCGATCCTGCAGTACAGGCGGCATATCTTGGCGTCGGTAGCAGCGAAGACCCTGCAGAAGTGGCACCCATAACCGACATGCCCAACACAGTGGCAGAGACATTTGTGATCAGACCGCGCAGCCGGAAAACGCAATCCGCAGACGCAATTTTGGGGCGGTCCATTTCTGATCTTGTGGCTGCAGCCAGCAGTCAAAGCATAGCTGCAACGGCGCAAAAGCGCCCGGATAGCAGTCAGACCGCAAGCGCGGAAATCCCCAAAGATCGCCTTGCCGCTGCACTGGCCGATATTGAACGCGGCGCGACCAATGCGCGCAATCGCCCGAAACTTAAACCATCGACCAGCCGATACGCTCAGCCGCCCATCCAAGACCCGGTGGCAGAGGCAAAGCGGCGCCCCGTCATCGAAGTCTACCGCGCGCCGCGCGTTGAAGTTTATCGCCGCCAGCCTGATGGCAGTGGTTTTGAAAGGAAATAAAATGCGCGACACGCACGTTCAGATCAAAGGCATGTTTATTGGCGGCAACTGGGTGTCGCCCGGACCCACCTTTGACGACATCAACCCGTCAACCGGCACTGTCTGGGCGAAGGTCCCCGATGGGGGCCGGGCTGAGGCACGTGATGCGATTGCTGCGGCACAAGCAGCCTTTCCAGCATGGGCTGCTCTGCATTTTCAGTATCGGGCGCGGATATTGCTAAAGGCCGCCGACGTCTGGGAAGCCCGCAAGATGGACTATGTTGCCGCCGCCCAAGCAGAAGGTGGCGGTTGGTTCGGCAAGGGCATGTTCGAGGCGGGCTATGTGCCGGATGTGTTCCGCGCAGCCGCCGCCATGTGTTACAATTCCATCGGTGAAATGCTGCCGTCGCAACACGGCAAGGTGTCGATGGTCGAACGCGTGCCCATGGGCGTTGTCAGCGTGATCAGCCCTTGGAACATGCCCGGCATTTTGACCGCACGCGGTTTTGCCTTCGCACTGGCCGCAGGCAATGCGATCGTGCTGAAACCGTCCGAGGACACACCCTATGCCGGTGGCCTGTTCTTTGCCGAAGTGATGGAAGAGGCGGGTATCCCGAAGGGCGTGTTCAACGTCGTGACCTGTTCTCGCGACCGCGTGTCCGAAATGGGGGATGAGCTGGTCGAAAACCCGACTGTAAAGGGGATCTCTTTTACCGGCTCCACCCCCGTTGGCCGTCAGATCGCAGCCAAGGCTGGCGCGCATCTGAAAAAGGCCTGTGTGGAATTGGGCGGTAAAGACAGCCTGATTGTGCTGGAAGACGCCGACATGGACAGGGCGACCTCTGCCGCGAGCTTTGGCAGTTTCATGCACCAAGGCCAGATCTGCATGTCTGTTGAAAAGGTGTTGGTCCATGAAAGCATCTATGCTGATTTCCTGCGCCAGTTCGTGGCCCGTGCGGCGAAACTGAAAACCGGCGATACCGCTGATAAATCGAACGTGATTGGCCCACTGATCAATGACCGGCAGGTGGAACGGGTGAAATTTCAGATTGAAGACGCCCTCGCTAAGGGGGCCAAGGCCGTGCTGGGGGGTAAGGTCTGGGACCGGTTCGTGGAGCCGACCATCCTGATCAATGTCACTCCTGACATGGCCGTCTGGCAGGACGAAACCTTTGGTCCTGTGGCCGTGGTCGTGCCGTTCCACACAGATGAAGAGGCCATCGCGCTGAACAATGATACAGAATACGGACTGAGTTCCGGCATTATCACCGCCGACGAACACCGCGCCCTTGAGATGTCGCGTAAGCTGGAAACGGGCATGTGCCACGTGAACTGCTCCTCCGTGAATGACGAACCTCATGTGCCGTTCGGGGGCAGCAAAGCCTCGGGCCTGGGAAAACACGGGGGGAAGTGGTCGATGGAGACCTTTACCGAAACGCGCTGGATAACGCTTGACCGCGGTGGGCGCCCATTTCCGCCGGTGTTTTGATATGAGCTGGAAACGCGCACCCTTGTTGAAGGGCAAAACGATTATCGTCACCGGTTCTGCCTCTGGCATCGGGCTTGAGACAGCACGGGTTTGCACCGCAATGGGCGCAAAGGTCCTTGGCATTGATCTGACCAAGCGGTTTGATCACGTCGAAGAATTTTATCGTGCTGATCTGTCTGACGGGGCAACAATTGACGCCCTGATCGATGTGCTACCCAAAGGCATTGACGGCATTGCCAATATCGCAGGCCTGCCGCCGACAGCCCCTGCCGAAAAGGTGCTGGCTGTGAACCTTTTCGGGCTAAAGCATTTGACACTTGGCTTGCTGCCCAAGCTGAACGACGGGGCCAGCATTGTGAATTTGGCCTCGCTTGCGGGGTTTGGCTGGGCGAACGCAATTCCGGCCATCCGTGCCAGCGCAGACGTGCATGTCGACGACGCTGCACGCTTTGCAGCGGATCACCAGATCACCAATGCAGGCGGGCGCAGCTACTTCTTTTCAAAGGAAGCGCTAATCGCCTGGACCATGCAAAACCGCTGGACGTGGCGTGACCGTGGCATTCGGATGAACACAGTCAGCCCGGGCCCGGTGGACACCCCGATCTTGGGTGATTTTCTGGAAACGCTCGGTGCGCGTGCCGAAGAAGATGCGCGCATTATGGACCGCCCCGGCACACCACAAGACCTTGCACCCATTGTCGCATTCCTGCTGTCAGACATGACGACCTGGATTCGTGGCACCAATATTCCCGCCGACGGCGGCATGTCATCAAACATCCTGTGCGATATGCACGGGCTGTCATCATAAGGGAGGCCAAATCATGTCTGCACTGGCTTGGATTATCATTATTCTCATTGTTGCGGCGATCATCATCGCTTTGGCGGCGTCCTTTTACCAGCGTGCGACGAATGAGGTGGCCTTGGTCCGGACAGGCCTTGGTGGCCGGCGGGTCATTATCGATGGCGGTACGCTTGCGATCCCCTTCTTTCATGAAATCAACCGCGTCAACATGCAAACCCTTCGCATGGACGTCGCCCGATCCGGAGAGCAGTCCCTGATTACCAATGACCGGATGCGTGTGGATGTGGGGGCAGAATTCTATGCCAGTGTCACCCCAAGCGATGATGCAGTGACCCGTGCTGCGCAAACCTTGGGCAAGCGGGTCTTTCAGCCAGACCAGCTTAAAAACCTGATCGACGGCATGATGATCGACGCGCTGCGGTCTGTTGCCGCACAGATGACAATGGACGAACTTCATGAAAACCGTGCGAGCTTTGTCAAACAAGTGCGCGACGTGCTGAAAGACACCTTGGCCAACTACGGGTTGCAACTTGATTCCGTGTCATTGACCGCGCTTGACCAAACCCCG